>CAZJNL010000163.1:0-8364 GCA_964546515.1 uncultured Oscillatoria sp. | reverse complement strand
AGCCGCCGGCGACGCTGATGCAAACTCAAACCGACCGCAAAATTGCTCAGGAGCAGCAGAAAACCTATGAAGTGCAGCAGATGGCGCAGACGCAGCGACAAGAACTGGTGCGATCCACTGCGCTGGCGGACATCCAGCAAGATATGGTGAAAGCTGAGCAAGGTGTGAAGATTGCTGAACTCAAGGCGAAAGCTGACATCCAGCAAGAAGTGGTAAAATCTGAACAAGGCGTGCAAATTGCAGAACTGAAGGCGACTGCGAAGGTTAAAGAAGTGACCGGCGAGGCGGAATCTATCCGCATCAAAGCTGCCGGTGAGGCTGAGTCTATCCGCCTGAAAGCCACTGCAGAAGCGGAATCTATCCGCGCCACCGGCACCGCCAAAGCGGAAACCTACCGTGCCGGTGTGGAAGCGTTGGGCTCGCAATCTTACACCGCCATGCAGCTGATGCAAATTATCGGCGAGCGCAAAGTGCGCCTGATTCCTGATATTTTAGTTGGCGGCAGTAACGGCAGCCATAACGGTTTGGTGGATGGGTTATTAACGATGCTTTTGTGGAATCAAACCGGCAAGTTGGGAACGCCAAATCAGCTGCAAAATCAGCTGGCAACAAATACGCCGGAATCCCCGCTAGAGCTGCTAGACAAGCCGGCTTCTATTTCTGGTGAGTTGATACCCGACTTAGAAAACGGTCTGCCAAAACGGTCTGCTGTTTTGTAAGGGGATTTCAGAAACCGGGTTTATTAAAGAAACCTGGTTTCTCAAGGTTTAGACCTATTTTTTATAAACCGCCAAGACGCCATAGACGCGAAGCGGCTTCCCGTAGGGTAGAGCGCCAAGATAAGAGAAGAGAGAGTATTATACAAATCATTTAAAATGCTCTAATATTGGGGCCTGACAAAACCCCTCGCTTTCCTAGGTTTTATACAAAATCTAAAATCTAAAATCCCAAATCGGTATGAGCTATTGTCTGAACCCCGACTGCCCAAAGCCACAAAACTCTGAATTTGATAAATTTTGTCAGGGTTGCGGAGCTAAGTTACTGTTGCGAGAGCGGTTTCGCGCTATCAAGTTAATTGGTAAGGGGGGATTTAGCAGAACTTACTTGGGTGTGGTTGAAAGCGAATCTCCGCCAAGGTTTTGCGCCATACAACAATTTTGGCCGCAGGATAGCACACCGGCAGCTTTCCAGAAAGCCGCAGAGGGTTGTCACCAAAAAGCGCTGCGATTGGAAGAATTGGGCGATCGCCCGCATTTTCCCGCCGTAATGGCGCATTTTGAAGAGGACGGTCGCCTGTATTTGGTGCAGGAATTTATTGAGGGAAGTAATCTGGAAAGGGTGGTGGAAGAGGAGGGAACGTTCAGCGAAGCTCAGATATGGCAATTGCTGGAAGAGTTGCTGCCGGGGCTGAAATTTATCCACGACCGGCAAATTATCCACGGGGATATTAAGCCGGTTAATATCATTCGCAGATATCCTGCACCCCCTCTTTTTAAGGGTGGGCAAGGGGGGGATATTAGGGGGAAAGAGGGGCAGTTTGTCTTGGTTGACTTTGGCGCTGCTCAGCTGGTGAGTGGCATGGATTTATGGAGAGGGGAAACCGGCACCGGCAGCGCCGAATATGTCGCGCCAGAACAAGCGAAAGGAAAAGCGGTTTTTGCCAGCGATCTTTACAGTTTGGGGGTGAGTTGCGTTTATCTGCTGACGGGGATTTCACCTTTTGATCTGTTCGATGTTGCCAATGACTGCTGGGTTTGGCGAGATTATTTGAGGAATAGTCGTAGCACAGGCATCTTGCCTGTGTCCGATCGTAGCACAGGCATCTTGCCTGTGTCTAGCACCGGCATCTTGCCTGTGTCCGATCGCCTCGGTAAAATTTTAGATAAGCTGCTGGAGAATGCTGTAAATCGCCGGTTTCAATCGGTGGATGAAGTGATGCGAACAATTAATCCCGCCCCGGGTAAAGAGATGGGCGTCTTGTCACGGAACCCGACACCGAGCCCGTCTTGGCACTGTGTCCGCACTTTGACGGGACATTCGGGTTTGTTTGCCGGTGTGAATTCTGTGGCGATTAGCGCTCAAGGGAATCTCCTCGCCACCGGCAGCGATGACAAAACCGCCCGCTTGTGGAATTTAGACACGGGAGAAAGTTTTAGGATTATAGCAGGTAACTCAAATTTTGTCAAGTCTGTTGCCTTCAGTCCTGACGGGACTGTTTTGGCCACCGGCAGTGACGACCGGACTGTGAGATTGTGGGATGTGGCTGGCTTGCAGCAGTTGCGCACCTTAGCTGGGCATTCGCACGCGGTTAAGTCGGTGGCGTTCAGTCCGGACGGGCAATTCTTGGCCAGCGGCAGTTGGGACAAAACGGTGAAACTGTGGGACGCCGGTGGTGGGGAAGAGATTGGCACTTTGAGGGGGCACGGATTGCAGGTGGCGGCGGTGGCGATTTCCCCGTGCGGCCTGATGTTGGCCAGTGCCAGTTTGGACAGGACGGTTCGGCTGTGGGATTTGCGGGAGCGGGGGGGTGCGGGGAGGGTTTTGCAAGGGCACCTGTGGCCGGTGCTGGCCGTGGCCTTCAGTCCGGACGGGAAAATTCTGGCCACGGGCAGTGAGGATAATACGATTAGGTTGTGGGAAGTGAAGACTGGAGAAGTGATACGCACGCTTTCTGGGCATTCTTGGTCGGTGGCTGCTCTGGCTTTCAGTGCCGGTGGGGAGATGCTGGTGAGTGGCAGTTGGGACAAAACGGTGAAGCTGTGGCGGGTTTCGACGGGTGAAGAAGTGGAAACCCTGGTTGGGCATACGGATTCGGTGTGCGCGGTGGCGGCTGTTGGCGGGCAGAGGGTTGCCAGTGGCAGTCGGGACAAAACGGTCAAGTTGTGGGAGAGAGCCGGTTAGGGCGTTCAGTGGGGGATAGGGAGGAGCGCCTTTGGAATTGTCTAAAATTCGTGACATTTTGTATTGGTGAGGCTGCCCGCATCTGTTATATTATCCGGTGTTGACCAAGGTGTTGCCCCTGTGACTGAAATTACAGTGCGGGCGCAAATGTGTCACATACCGTCCCAGACTCCGGTCACAGACGGATGTAAAGAGATGGTTGATATTAGTGGTGTGAACCAGTTTTTTATGGCAGCAAGATTCCTAGGAGAGACTTGTCGTGTTATTTAAACCCAGTTTCGACGATCGTGCGTCTGGCTGAATCCTTTTACGGATCGCTGTTGCGCCACTTTTGTAATTCTTTTAACAGTTCCACTCAGGCGCTGTTACAGGAGTGCAGATTTGGTATTGCCCCCAGTCCATCTGGAGTGAAAACCTTTTTCATTGTGGCTCCTTCTGTGGGTGTGGCAGAGCAACTCATCGAAGGCACTGACAGCATTCTCAAGCAAGTTTCCCGACTGGTGGCCGGAGTAGAGCGGACAGCGATCTGCGCCATTCCCCCCGCCAGTGAGGTAGATGGCGCTGCCCTTGCTTCAGACTCAAGGCAGCTTCCGCCTAAGTTGATGCTCGGCAAGATATTCTCCAACAATTGCGATACGGGAAGTTTAAGTTAAACTGCGGCTGCCACGCAAAAACGCACGATCGCTGGCGGGAGCCAGATCGGGAGAGCGGGGAGGAGCGGGAATTCAGTATTTTCTCGGTTGTCTTTTTAAAGATCAGGTGCTATTATAGGCCGATTACCCGCAACTCGCAGGCTTGTGGCCAAAGCGGCAACCTGAGGTGCCGGTGGGGACTGAAGTTATAGCGGTTTTCACAAAGGGTCGAATAAGGCTGGTCTGGGAATGTGCTAGTCTATACAGATTGCGTTCACTTCGTTTGTAGGAATCCCGATCGGGGATTGAAATACTAGGTACAGAGAGCTTGCCAGCGGGCGGGCTTTTTTTGGCCGGCAGATTCTCGCAGGGGTGACGGAGAGGTTCTGTGTGGGAAGGAATAAGAGAGTCTCCCCATCTGCCCGCCCCTGAAGCCGCTCAGGCCCAGAGTGAGGCCCACAAAGAGGGGCCCGCTCTCCGCCCCTGTGGGCGTGGGGAAGCAGGCCAGAGGACTTTATGAGAAAAGATTACGTTGGATTGATAATACCTTGTCTGTGAGGTAGGATGGCAAGACGAGCGTGAAAATACTGCCTTAAAATTTCAGAATTAAAATATCAAGTTGCAACACAGTATGAGGGTTACATGGTTAGCCAGCCCCAAGACGCAAATTTTCGGGTTTCATTCTCGAACGAAACTCCCTTGGTTGAGCTGCCTGCTCGCTTGAGCGTGCTGGAAGCGGTAGCCTTTAAGCAAACCTGCCTGCAGCTTTGCCAAGAGAATCCCCGTCCGGGCCAAATCCTCCTAGATTTTGGCCAGACCACGTTCATGGACAGCAGTGGTGTCGGTGCCTTAGTCAACAATCTCAGAACAACCCAGCAGCTGGGGATTAAATTAGTTCTGCGGAATGTCCAGCCGCAGGTGAGGTCAGTGCTGTCTATAACGGGATTGGAGCAGATGCTGACGATCGAGGAGGCAGCGGAGGCTGGGAGCAAGCAGGCCCGCAGCTCATCTGTAAAAACCGCGCTGCCGACGACCCACCCCTCTGTGCGTTCCTGGGTAAAACGCTGGATAGACGTTGTGGGTGCGCTGGTGGGTTTGGCGATTACGGCGGTTTTGCTGATTCCGATTGGCATTGCCATTAAACTGGACAGTCCGGGCCCGATTTTCTTCAGCCAAATCCGCTGCGGCTGGATGGGCCGGCGATTTCGCATCTGGAAAATCCGCTCTATGTGCGTGAATGCGGAGGCGCTCAAATCCCAAGTCGCAAACCAAGTACACGGTCCCCTGTTCAAGAATGAAAACGACCCCCGAATTACGCGGGTGGGTCGCTTCCTGCGGCGGACGAGTCTCGACGAACTGCCCCAATTTTGGAACGTGCTCAAAGGGGAGATGAGTCTGGTCGGCACCAGACCGCCCACACCGGATGAAGTTGAGCGCTATGAGGTTCCAGAGTGGCAGCGTTTAGATGTCAAACCGGGAATGACCGGCGAATGGCAAGTGAATGGGCGCTCTCAGGTGCGCCGTTTTGAGGACGTCATCCGCCTGGATTTGAAATACCAAAAGAACTGGAGCCTCCGGTATGACTTGGAGCTGATTGTTCAAACAATCCTGCGCTTATTCCAGAAAAACAGTGGCGCTTATTGAATGAAGAATGAAGGGGTGAGAGGGGAGAAATATTCAGTCTTGATTATCGCTCTGTTTTTTCTTCTAAACTATTAATATTAGAGTATTGATGGCCAGGATGATGTTAGGAAACATTGGCAGCTGGTGGAAAGGATTAGCCTCCGGGCGGGGAATACAGCCGGCAGCAAATGAGCGACCGCTCAAGGAAGCGCAGCTTCAAGTCTGTACGGATCTGACGGCTTTAGACGATGTTTTGCGATGGTTTGAACAGTTGAACACAGCGCCCCTCTCCTGCGAGGAGTGGTGGCAGTGCGAAACCGCCTTGGTAGAAGGCTTTACCAATGCGGTGCGCCACGCTCACCGGCACTTGCCCCAGACAACCCCGATCGAGCTGGAGGTGATAGTTTTTGCGCACTGCGTGGAGATGCGAATTTGGGATCGGGGCGAGCCGTTTGATTTAGAAGCTTATCTAGAAGATATCCTAAAAAAACCGCTAGATCCCTGGGAAATAGGTGGCAAGGGACTGCGGATTATGAAAGAGCTGATGGATGAGCTTTATTACAGACGCACTCCCGACGGTCGCAATTGCCTGAGGATGCGAAAAAGAATTGCCGGAGAGTGAAGTTGCGCTTGAATCCTGACGCTAATAATCCTCCCGGCAGAAGAGCTAAAAATCAACCCAGTGGAGGATTGCGCCTGTCAGCAATGTCAAGTTAGATGTTAAGCAAGAGCTTATGGGTTATGGTAGTGGCGGAAAGCAGGTACTATCATGGTTATTTCTCTCGCAACCGGTCGTACCCCAATGATAAACGCACTATTGCCTGCTAACGAAGTCCACAGAATGAAAGCCCTACGACGGTATCAGCTACTCGACCTGGCAGCGGAATCGGCATTTGACGATCTGGTGCGCCTAGCAGCCCATATTTGCGGAACCCCAATGGCGCTGACCGGCATGGTTGACTCTGACAGGTGCTGGGTAAAGTCAAAGGTGGGTTGGACTGGGGGAGGAGCCTCGCGCGATCTGATGGTTTTCTGCGCAGCTACCATCGGGCACGAGGGAGTGTTTGTTGTGGGAGATGCCTTGAAGGACGCCCGGTTTGCCAGCAATCCCCTGGTGGTGGGGGAATCTCACATCCGGTTTTATGCCGGTGCGCCGCTGATCGCGCCCGATGGGTTTGCCGTGGGCGTATTGTGTGTCATGGACTGCGTGCCGCGCTCTTTGAGCCAGGACTTGCAAGATGCCCTGCAAATGCTGGCGCGTCAGGTGATGGCGCTGCTGGACTCCCGCCGGCAGCTGATGCAAAGGTCGAATATTAAGTCCCAGCTGGAGGATTTTCTCGACAGGGCGCAGGTTTTGATTCAAACCGTGCGTCTTTCTGACGGGGGCTTTGTGTGTGTCAACCGAACGTGGCGGCAGACCTTGGGCTATACGGAAGAGGAAGTGGGCCAGCTTAAGATGTGGGATATTCTCCATCCCGAGTATCGCCAGCTGTGGAAGCTGGTGGAAAAACTCTGCCTGATAGAAGCCCACGAGCCGGTGGAGATGATTTTTTTGACCAAAGAGGGCGAGCCGGTGTGGGTGGAAGGGAATGTGAGTTGCCTGTGCGAAAATGGCAAACCCTATGCCACCCGATCGATTTTTCGCAATGTCACCGTTCGCAAATACCGGCAAATTTTTGAACATGCGGCGCAAGGGCTGTTTCAAGTGACTTTGGAGGGGCGCTACTGCACTGCTAACGCCGCCCTGGCTCGCATTTACGGCTATCAATCCCCAGCCGAGTTCCTTTTGGGGGTGGAAAATATTGCCCAACTCTATGTCGAGCCTGGGCACTGGGCTGAGTGCCTGCGCCGGTTAAAATCTGATGGCTTTGTGGAGGATCTGGAGGCTGAGGTCTGCCGGCGAGATGGCTCGGTGATTTGGATTTGCGAAACAGTCCGCCTGCTGCGCGATGGCCAAGGGCGACCGCTGGGGGTGGAGGGGTTCGTGCGGGACGTAACCAAACGCAAGCAGGTAGAAAAGACGCTACAGCTGGCCAAAGACCAGCTGCAGGCGGTGCTGGATGCTGTGCCCGGTACGGTGTCTTTAATTAGCTCGGATTTGCGCTATCTGGGGGTGAACCGGCATTTAGCGGCGACTTACAAATTGCCCTTGGAGGCTTTTATTAATCAAGAAGTTGGCTTTCGCCAGTCGGTGTTTGGCGAATTTGTGCGCGAGTTTTTTGCTTCCCCCGAGAAGGAAGCGTCTGTAGAAATTGATGCGCAACTGGATGGCGCTCCCCGCAGTCATTTGGTGATGGCCAAGAAGTGGCTGCAAGATCGGGCTGCGGTGTTTGTGGGCATAGATATTACTGAGCGCAAGCAGGCGGAGGCGAAGCTGCAGGCGGAATTGGCGGAAGGGGCGGACTATGTGCGCTCGCTTTTGCCCCGCCCTTTAACCGAGCCGGTGGCGATTGACGCCCGGTTTATTCCCTCGCAACAGCTGGGGGGCGATTGCTTTGACTATTACTGGCTGGATAAAGACCATTTGGCGATTTATCTGCTGGACGTGTCGGGGCACGGTTTGGGCTCGGCGCTGCTGTCGGTTTCTGTTTTGAGCCTGCTGCGCTCGCGCTCCCGACTCCAGACTAATTTTTACCAGCCCAGTGAAGTCCTCAACGCCCTGAATCAGTCTTTCCAGATGGATAGCCAGCGGAATATGTACTTTACCATTTGGTATGGGGTTTACAACCGGCAAAAACGCCAGCTGGTTTGCGCCAGCGCCGGACACCCGCCGGCACTGTTGCTGTCGGGAAAAACGCCGGAGACTAGGCGAGTCGAACAGCTGAAAACCCCGAACGGTCTGCCGATTGGAATGTTTACCCATGCCAGCTACGCCAATGCTTGCTATACTGTAGAAGAAGGCAGCACTCTGTACATTTTTAGCGATGGAGTTTACGAAATTATGCAACCGGATGGCACGGTGTGGAGCTTGGATGCTTTCATCGACTGGCTGGCGAATTCCAATCGGGTCAATCCGCTCAACCTGGATCAAGTGTTGCAGGAGCTGCGGAGTTTGACGGGGAAAGGCGCTTTTAATGACGACGTGTCTCTCCTGCAGGTGAAATTTCGCGCTACACCGGCTGCTCGGCTTTCCCCGCTGCCAACTCTCTGAGATTTTAGATTTTAGATTTTAGATTTTAGATTTTAGATTTTAGATTTTAGATTGACT
>CAZJNL010000162.1:2708-8377 GCA_964546515.1 uncultured Oscillatoria sp. | reverse complement strand
GGGTGAAATAAACCCGCCCCCTCCTATACAATAACCATGCCACCGGACTTGATATCATATCATGAACGGTTGCGACGGCATTGTAGAGAGACGCGATAAACCCTTGTCTCTACAAGAGTTTTGCAATAAGGATGCCACCGGACTTGATGTCAGACGGCAGGAAAAACCCCCATCACTAGAGATGAAATCATTTTATCCGGATGATTGCATTGAATAAAGATTGAGGTGTAGAGGGAAGATAGAAACGAAAAATTCATTGTGGAAAAGTAACTGGGAATGAGACGACACCTTTTCCCGAAAGCATTTTTAAAAACTAATCAATCGTAAACTTGTTCTGGCCGGCAGCGGGCTGGAGCGAGTTGCCGGCTGTTTTGGTATTGGTGGGGCGATATCCCATTAAACTGGATACTAGAAATCGAACCCGCACTTAACCTCTGATATCGCATGTACATAATTGACGTGGCCTTGAAACTCACCCCCATGCCGGTGTCGGTGCAGCGCAAGTCAGCTGAGGATGCCGAGGCAGTCTACCAGCAAATCCTAGAAGCGATGCGCAGCGGCGACCCCCAGATACTGGAACTCAGCTGCGAGCAGGTGCCTGACAAAAAAGTCAGCGTACTCAGCAGCGAGATTTGCGCTGTTCA
This sequence comes from uncultured Oscillatoria sp., assembly GCA_964546515.1. Classification (GTDB taxonomy): domain Bacteria; phylum Cyanobacteriota; class Cyanobacteriia; order Cyanobacteriales; family Oscillatoriaceae; genus Oscillatoria. The sequence goes on along the minus strand of CAZJNL010000162.1, from coordinate 7,733 downwards.
GAAGTACCAGAAATCAAGCACAACAACGGCTTCTGGCAGAGCACCCGGTTTCGCCGCCGCCTTGGTGGAATGAAAGAGCCCGCCTCAGGTGAAAGGGAGGCACCGGCGATTGCGGTGCAGCAGCTGTGCTTCAGCTGGCCTAAAGGAGAGCCGGTGTTAAAATCGTGCTCCCTACAAGTGCCCAAAGGCGAATTTTGGATGCTTTTGGGCACGAACGGCAGCGGCAAATCAACTTTGCTGAGATTGCTGGCCGGTCTGTTGCGCCCGCAGTCTGGCGAGATTAGCATAGCCAAGGGGGTGGGGTTTGTCTTTCAAAACCCCGATCACCAGCTGGTGATGCCAACAGTGGGAGCGGATGTGGCCTTTGGGCTGGTGGAGGAAAACCTGTCTCAAGCTCAAGTGCGGGCGCGGGTGAGAGAGGCACTGACTGCAGTGAATCTCCAGCTGCTAGAACGGCGGCCCATTTACGCCCTCAGTGGCGGACAGAAACAGCGGGTGGCCATTGCCGGTGCCATTGCCCGTCACTGCGAGGTGCTGCTGCTCGACGAGCCCACCGCCTTGCTCGATCCGGACAGTCAGCTAGACCTGGTGGAGCAAGTGGGCAGCTTGGTAAAAAGCCGGGGATTAACTGCCCTGTGGGTGACTCACCGGCTTGACGAGTTGAACTATTGCGATGGAGCCTTCCTGCTAGAGCGGGGGCAAGTCGTGGATCGGGGCAACCCGCTCCGTCTCAAGCAGCGCCTGATGCAAAGTCAGGTCGAAGTACAGAGCGAGTAGGGACTAGAGGTGCCGGCCTGGGGACGGCGGGATAAATTGTGAGTGATGAATTAAGAATTATGAACTATAATTATTAATTCAAAATTCAAAATTAACTGACCGGCGGCGACAAGCCTGCTGTGTTTGTATGTCCCCACCGGCAGAGGGCTGGGTGGGGGCAGCGCTCCGGTGCGGGATGTGCAGGCAGAACGTGCCAAAATAGAAGAGTACAGGTATAATGTCGGAAACTGTGCGGCAGTGCCCGAGAGGTTGTCCCGTTTCCCTTTCAGGGAAAAGGCAGTAAAATCTCGCAGCGAAAATCCGCCTTACGATTGTTTCTATTGCAGACAAACCTTGCTAGCCCAATTAAAGCAAATTAGAGAAATTATAGCTCGCTGGTGGTCGGAAATCACCCTGAGGACGCGGCTGATGGCTGCGGCAGCCTTAGTATTCTCTGTGGTAATGAGCGGCCTAACTTTTTGGGCGGTCAACACAATTCAGCAGGATACTCGTCTGAATGATACCCGCTTTGGCAGCGATCTGGGTTTGCTCCTGGCGGCGAATGTTGCGCCGCTGATTGCAGAAAACAACCAGTCTGAGGTGGCCAAATTTTCCCACCGCTTCTACAGCAGCACTTCCAGCGTGCGCTACATCCTCTACGCCGACGAGGAAGGCAATATCTTCTTGGGAATTCCCTTCTCCGAATCCGAAGTGCAAAACTCCCTGACGATTCGGCAGCGGATTCAAATCTCAGAGAACTGCGCCGCCAATTCAGAGCGCCCGCTGGTGCGCCAGCACCGGACGCCGAATGGGGAAGTGACGGATATTTTTGTTCCCCTTAAGCATGAAGGGAGATACTTGGGGGTTCTGGCGATTGGCATTAACCCCAACCCCACCCTAATCAGGTACTCCAATCTGACGCGAGATTTGACGATAGCGGTTTTTGTGTCCATCTGGGTGATGGTGATCCTGGGTGCGGTGTTTAACGCCCTGACGATAACTAAGCCGATTAAAGAACTGCTCAAGGGAGTGAAAAACATTACCGCAGGCAATTTCAAGCAGCGGATTGACTTGCCACTGGGAGGAGAGCTGGGGGAACTGATATTCAGCTTCAATGAAATGGCCGAGCGGCTGGAGCGCTATGAGGAGCAAAATATTGAGGAGCTGACGGCAGAAAAAGCCAAACTGGAAACGCTGGTATCGACAATAGCTGATGGGGCTGTGCTGCTGGATACAAACCTGCAGGTGATTTTAGTAAACCCCACAGCGCGGCGAATTTTTGGCTGGGAAGGCAAAGATTTGGTGGGGGAAAACGTCCTGCATCACTTGCCCAAGTCGGTGGAAGCGCAACTGACGCGACCGCTTTACCAAATTGCCCAGGGCGAGCGCGAATCAGCTGAGTTCCGCATTACGCTAACAGAGCCAGCTTCCCGCACAGTTCGCATCCCGATCGCCACGGTTCTCGACCAGTACCGGGAGAGCATCAAAGGAATTGCCATGACTGTGCAGGACATTACCCGCGAGGCAGAACTCAATGAAGCTAAGAGCCAGTTCATCAGCAATGTCTCCCACGAACTGAGAACGCCCCTGTTTAATATCAAATCTTTTATCGAAACCCTGCACGAGTACGGGGAAGATTTGAGTGAAGAACAGCGCCGGGAGTTTTTGGAAACGGCTAATAACGAGACAGACCGGCTCACCCGCTTGGTCAACGACGTTCTCGACCTGTCGCGCTTGGAATCCTGCCGCATCTATCACTTTGATGCCGTAGATATGGCGCAGCCAATCGAGCAGACGTTGCGCACTTACCAGCTGAATGCGCGAGATAAAAAAATTGAACTGATACAAGAGGTTGAGGATGACTTGCCGCAGGTGCTGGGCAACTACGATTTGTTGCTGCAAGTGCTGATGAATTTGGTCGGCAATGCCCTGAAATTCACGGAACCGGGGGGGCGGGTGGCGATTCGCGCTTACCTGCTCGATGCGCCATCAGTCTCTAACTCGCAAGCCGTGCGGATTGAGGTTTCTGACACCGGCATCGGGATTGAGTCACAAGACCAAGAGGCGATTTTTGACCGCTTCTTCCGGGTGGAGAATCGGGTGCACACCTTAGAAGGCACTGGCTTGGGTTTGTCGATTGTCAGAAATATCATTGAGAAGCACCACACGACTGTGCGTCTGGTCAGTGAAGTGGGTGTCGGTACGACTTTCTGGTTCGACCTTGGGGTTTTTCAGCCCGTCGGGGTGCCGGTGAAGAATCTGCCCGCTTCTCAGGCATCCCCCCCACCGCCGGCAGCAGAACCGATTCCGGCTAGGTAGTGAGGGGCGCGATTAACGCACCCCAGTGCTTAGAGCGTGTTTGTAAAGAAAATCAGATCCCCCCAAGGAGCAGTCTCCGTCTCGGTAGCCGCCCTCCCAGGGTGGGGCAGGCACGGGGGCCCGCCCCTACCAGGGGAAGCCGGGGGGGATCGGCTCCCAAGCCTATTGCGCTCTTTAACATTTTCTTTATAAACGCGCTCTTAGCGCTTCGACAAAGCCAGCAGGAAACTGATGACTCCCAACCCCACTAGAACCAGCACAGCTGGATTCCGCCGGCACCAAGCTTTCACGAGTTGCAGCCGGCTGGGCCGGTAGCGGCTGGCCGGCGGCTCGACCTGTGGCTGAGACTTGTCGTGGTAAAGGGTGCAGGTTTTGGCGTAGGGGCGCTGGGGGAAGTTGTAGGTGCCGTCTTCGTGGTAGGTGCAGCTGTTGCAGAGAAATTCTTCTGAGCTAGAGCGGTACAGGGGGATGCCGGGATGGCCATAAGCCTTGAGTTCCGTGCGGCAGTAGGGGCAGGCGATGGCCAGGGAATCAGTCGGTTGATGGCACTTGGGGCATTCAGGCATCGGCAGAAGTGAGAAAATATCGCTTACTGGATATTTTGACAAAATAGAACTGGAGGCTGGAAGGGTTGCGATTCAACCCTGAAGCTTTGTGGCTGCCTTTCGGCTGCCCTTTTTAACCAGGTGACAGGAAGACAGGATGGATAGCAATAATTTGCTCAAGCAGCTCCTCATGATTGGCATTGGCACCACTTCCCTCGTGGCGGAGAAACTCCGGGAAGTGAGTGAGGAGTGGGTCAGAGATGGCAAGCTCAATCCCGAGCAAGCCAAGACTTTTGTCGACGATCTGATCAAGCAGCTCAAGTCAGAGCAGGGAAACTGGGAGACGCAGATGCAGCGCCAATTGCGCAATGCCCTGCAGGATTTGGGGGTTCCCCGCCAATCTGAAATGGATGAGCTGCGGGGACGTCTCGACCGGATCGAGCGCCAGGTGCGCGATCTGGAAAATAAGCTCTGGCGTTGAGTTGCTGGCAATTTTTGGCCGACCATTTTTAAACCGCACGACCCCTAGGGACGCCCAGAGGGGAAGAGGGGGAGTTAAGTGGCAGCATCTGGGATTAAACTGAGGATCGTACCTGAATTTTAAGGCACACAAGTAAGTTTATGTGAGCGCGGAGGACTGATTTGCGAGAAATTCTTATTGCGTTGGGGGTAATGCTTGCTTGCTGTTTGGTGATAGTGGTAACTCAACTGAGCGCCAACCGGTCTACAGCAAGTGTGGCAGAACTGCAACCGACCGCACCACAAATGGTTGTGGCCACCAAAAGCAACGCAGTTGTCGGTCAAAATAGGATAAACGAAGCGCTAGTCGCTAGCGCTGACAGCAGCAATACGGAGAATTCTAAACCTGTGATTACTACAGATTCCGGCCTCAAGTATGTCGATGTCAAGGAAGGAACCGGCGCGAGTCCCAAAACTGGCCAGACGGTGGTGGTTCACTACACCGGCACCCTGGAAGACGGCACCAAGTTTGACAGTTCCCGCGACCGGGGGCAGCCTTTCCAGTTCAAAATTGGTGTGGGCCAGGTGATTAAAGGCTGGGATGAGGGCGTCGGCACGATGAAAGTCGGCGGACGCCGGGAGTTAACTATTCCCCCGGAATTGGGTTACGGTGCCCGGGGTGCCGGCGGGGTCATTCCTCCCAACGCTACCCTGAAATTCGATGTGGAATTAATCAGGATTGCTGGGTAACTGATAATTTCAGAAACCAGGTTTATTTAATAAACCTGGTTTCTTGTAGGGGAGATTTAAGATGCGATAAATCGCGGATATACAAGAGGGTTAAAGGCTTTGAAAGACGCGATAAATCGAAAGACGCGATAAATCGAAATCCGCGATAAATCGCGGATCTACAAGATGGTTTAAGGCTTTGAAAGACGCGATAAAT
>CAZJNL010000162.1:0-2608 GCA_964546515.1 uncultured Oscillatoria sp. | reverse complement strand
CGATAAATCGCGGATCTACAAGATGGTTTAAGGATTTGAAAGACGCGATAAATCGCGGATCTGAGGGGATATAATTACTTGCTCCCTTCCGCTATCCCGCACCTGTAGAGACGCGACATGTCGCGTCTCTGCATTCTGCCGTGTTCTTTTCAATTATGGTAACACAACCAAAGTTGATATCAGTGCCGGTGGGGATTGGCGAGATTTCGGAAGCGAGTGAATTGAGGGTCAAAGAGCAACTTCACGGTGCCGGTGGGGCCATTCCGGTGTTTGGTAATAATGACTTCTGAAATTCCCCTGTCAGGGGTGTCCGGATTGTAATATTCATCCCGATAAAGCATGATCACGATATCCGCATCTTGTTCTATGGAACCCGATTCTCTCAAATCAGACATCATCGGGCGCTTGTTGGTGCGAGACTCCACCCCCCGACTCAGCTGAGACAGAGCAATAATTGGAACCTGCAGTTCGCGAGCCAATCCTTTTAGCGAGCGCGTAATTCTCGACAATTCTTGCACGCGATTGTCAGTATTTCCCCCTTCCATCAGCTGCAAGTAATCTATCAAAATCAGTCCCAGCGCCCCCCCTTGGTCAGCTTGCAGGCGGCGAGCTTGCGAGCGCATTTCAGTGACAGTAATGTTGGCAGTATCGTCAATAAAAATAGGCAATTCAGAGAGAGAGCCAATAGCGCTGCTCACCGATTCCCACTCATTTTGAGCGATGCGCCCAGCCCGCAGCCGGTTACTTTCAATTCCCGCCTCACTGGAGAGCAGCCGCAGCCCCAACTGTTCCTTAGACATTTCCAGGCTAAAAATAGCAACTGGCAATTTGTGAATCGTGGCAATCTTGTGAGCGATTCCTAGAGCGAAGCTGGTCTTTCCCATTGCCGGTCTGCCGGCTACAATAATTAAATCCGAACGCTGAAAGCCGCCGGTCATCGCATCCAGATCGTAAAAATTGCAGTGCAATCCGGGCAGCGCCACACCCTGATTGCGGTTTTCAATATCCTGAAAGGTATAGATGAGCGTCTCGGAAAGGGGAATCAAACCCTGCTGGGGTCGCTCTTGAGTGATGGCGAAAACCGTCTGCTCTGCTCGATCCAGAACGGCGGGCAGTTCCGTGGCTATTTCGTAACCCAGATCGATAACTTGGTGACCTGCTTGTATTAACTTGCGGCGCAGATACTTATCCACCACAAGCGCCGCATACTGGTCAATATTAACAGCGCTCACGGTGCGGTCTACCAGCTGTGCCAGTTTGTTTTGCCCGCCCACTTTGTCGAGCAGGTTGCGGTCAAAAAGCCACGTCCGCACTCCCAGCAAATCTGTGGGATTGCCTTTGCTGTGGAGTTCCATCGCCGCTCGATAGATAGTTTGATGGGGGGTAATAGAAAAAACTACTGGGCGGAGAAGTTCGACAACCCGATTGATGGCTTCCGGGTCGAGCAGAATGCCGCCAAGGATGCTCTCTTCAGCTTCAATATTCTGAGGCGGGAGGCGGTCGCTGAGGGATTGAAAATTCAGATTGCTAACCATTGTAAGCCTTCAGCTATTAGAGAAATTTAAGATAGTTTAACCGCAGATGAACGCAAATGAACGCAGATAGTTATAGAGTCCCAAAAACATCTGCGTTTATCCGCGTTAATCTGCGGTTTCAATCATCCCAAATGGGGAAGGGCGATAGCTAGAGGGGGGTGACTTGCACTTCAACAACGGCTGTGACTTCAGGGTGCAACTTGATGTCAGCTTTGTAGGTGCCAAGCTTGCGAATATCGGGCAGGGTAATGCCGCGCCGGTCTATTTCCTGATTGGTGGTGGCCTGAATCACGTCTGCCACTTCCTGAGTGGTCACCGTACCGAAGATGGCGTCGTTTTCGCCCACTTGCTTTTGGATGAAGAAGTGACCGGCGGCTTCCAGGGCTTTCTTGCGAGTTTCGGCTTGTTGCTTTTCTTCGAGAAGGCGCTGGCGCTCCAGCTCTCTGCGCCGCTCAACTTGCTTGAGAATGCCGGGGGTGGTGCGGACGGCTAGCCCTTGGGGGAGCAAATAATTGCGAGCGTAGCCGGGAGCGACTTCAACCAGGTCGCCAGCTTTTCCCAGCTTGCTGACATCCCGATTCAAAACTAACTGAACACGTTTCGCCATTGTCTTTACCTGTTCTCGACTGCGCGTAGTGCGTCAGGGGAGGGTGTGTTTGAATATAAAGTGGAACATCCTATGGTAGCGAAATCTGATGGTCGAGCGCAACTAGCCGGTTTGAGGAGTGGGGGGGCGGGGGGCTAGGGGCCATCTCTGGGGTTCCGCTCGTTGCCCATATCTCCTAAAGTAGGGTGCGTTCCCCCAAGGGGGAACGCACCCTACTGCAGCATCGCGTGGCCTGCCGGCTAAAAACGGTCTTTCATGCCTCGCAGACGGGCAAAGGTTTGCACCGGCTCGTTGCTTTTGACGGCGGTTTGCAGGGTGGGGTCGTCCCAGCGCAAAAATGGATTGGTGCGCTTCTCCAGGCCAAGCTGGGAGGGGACAGTAGGCTCCGACCGGCGGTGGGCTTCCCGAACTTCCCGGAAGCGCTGCTGCAAGTCTGGGTTGTCGCCATCTACGGTGAGGGCAAATT
>CAZJNL010000161.1:0-8406 GCA_964546515.1 uncultured Oscillatoria sp. | reverse complement strand
GCGTCTCCCTATCCCGGATGCCCGCAGATAGAAAAATGTACAGCCTCCGCTCTGAAAACGCTATATGACTAAAGTTGGACTGAGAACGCGCTTATTTTTCTCCCACTTACTGGTAATGGTGGTGGGCGTGGGCAGTCTTGTGATTACCAGCAAAGTTTCTTCTCCCCATTTGTTCGTCAGGCATCTCGAACAGCTTGAAGGCCCGGATTTCACCTTGCGCTACGCCCGCACCCAAATCGTGGAAGGGTTTGAAATAGCTTGGAATCGCAGCACTTTCTGGGCGGTTGTTGTGGGAGCCTCCGCTGCCGGTGGCTTGTCGTACTGGGTGGCTAAACGGATTACGCAGCCGCTGAATCTGATGGAAAAAATAACCCAAAAGTTTGCCAGAGGTGAGATGAATGAGCGGATGCCGGCAAGTGAAATTCCAGAACTCAACCGGCTGGGTGCCAGTTTCAATCGCATGGCTGCCAGTCTGGAAGGAGTGGAGGTGCGCCGGCGGCAGCTGATTGGCGACTTGAGCCACGAATTGCGCACGCCTTTAACTGTTATGCGCGGTTATTTGGAGGAACTCGCTGACGGCACAATTGAACCTTCTCCAGAGATTTATTTGCGACTGGTGAAGGAAACCCGGCGCATGCAGCGGTTAGTGAGCGATCTGCAAGAACTCTCGAAGGCGGAGGCTGGGTATTTGCCGATTAATTTGCAGCCGGTGAATCTGTGTCCGCTATTAGAATCACTGGTGGAGAAATTTGCCGGCCAAGTGCTGGAAGACGGGCCGGTTCTGCGATTGTCGATGCCGCAACAGCTGCCACCGGCGCTGGCGGATGCTGACAGAACCGAGCAAGTTTTGGTCAACCTGCTGGGAAATGCGCTGCGCCACACTGCTGCCGGTTCGATTGCGGTTCGCGCCTGGAGTGAAACCGACAAACTCTGGGTGGCGGTGGCGGATACCGGCACCGGCATTGCGCCCGAAGATTTGCCCCACGTATTTGAGCGCTTCTGGCGTGCGGATCAGTCGCGTTCGCGGGATTCTGGCGGCAGTGGCTTGGGTTTGGCCATCTCTCGCCGGCTGGTTGAACTGCAAGGCGGGCAAATTGAGGTAAAAAGCCAATTGGGTGAGGGCAGCACCTTTCGATTTTGGCTGCCTTTGGCTGAGTAGGGTGCGCACTAGAATATCCGGTTGCATAGATTATCTATGGTTGCCGGATCCGGTTAACCATAAATATCTGCCGGAAGCAAAGGGTGTTCATAAACCCGCCCCCTACCATACAATAACGGTGCTAGCGTAATTAATATTATTAACGCACCGGGCAGCTTCTTCTCAAGATTGTCACAACCCAGTCACGAGATCGACATACCCAAAACCTAAGCTGAAATTATTGAAATGGGTTCTGGTTCTGGCCATGCCTGGTATGATTCTTTCTCTATTTCTGGTGAGTCTGCTGGTTTGCTCGGGAGGGGCTGCCATCGCCTACCTGTTCCCGCACACAACCCCCCCAGACTAACCCCTCAACTGGTGTCGCCGCTTACATTCAATCACCCCCAGATGGATGCTAAACTTATCTGTGCCCTGGGATGGCTCGGGACAATAACTAGCCGTCAGGGAATCGAGTTGGCCTCTGTCAAGAGCGTTTGCTGGAAAGCCGCCAGTAAATGCCGAAACGCTATTACTAACGCGCCCCAGGGGGAGTTATGGTCGTCAAAGCAGCAACGAAGCAATTAATTGCGCTGGCAGGTGTGGGCAAGTCTTACAAACAACCCAACGGCCAGGAAATCACAATCCTTGAGCCGATTGACCTGGAGTTGGTTCCCGGGCAGATTGTCGCCTTGCTGGGGCCTTCGGGTTCGGGGAAATCCACCTTGATGCGGATGATTGCCGGTCTGGTTCCGCCGACGCGGGGTCAAATTCTTTACCACAACCGGCCATTAGTTGGCTTAAATTCGGGAGTGGCCATAGTTTTTCAAAATTTTGCCCTCTATCCCTGGTTAACGGTGCTGGAAAATGTGGAACTGGGGTTAAAGGCTAAGGGAGAATTCCCAGAGGCGCGACGGCAAAAGGCGCTGCGCATGATTGATATTATCGGTCTGGATGGGTTTGAAAATGCTTATCCGAAAGAACTCTCTGGCGGGATGCGCCAGCGGGTGGGATTTGCCCGAGCCTTAGCCGTCGAGCCGGAATTGCTGTGCATGGATGAGCCTTTCTCCGCTCTCGACGTGCTGACGGCGGAAAACCTGCGCTTGGAGTTATTAGATTTGTGGTTAGATCGTCGCATTCCCACCCAGTCTATTTTAATTGTTACCCACGGGATTGAAGAGGCGGTAATTTTGGCAGACCGGATTGTGGTTATCGGGCGCAATCCGGGGCGAATCCGGGCAGATATTGCAGTGAAGCTGCCTCACTATCGCGACCGTAAAAGTCCCCAGTTCCAGGCTCTCGTAGACCAGGTTTATAAAATTCTCACCCAGCCGGATATCAGCTGCGAAATCAGCCAGCCAGCCCCCACCGTTTCTGAGCCGCAACCGGCTCAACCTGCCAAATATCAGTCCTTGCCGCCGGTGCGTACAGGGGCGATTGCGGGGTTTCTGGAACTCTTGGAAGACCGGCAAGGAGACTTGTACCGCCTCGCGCAAGAATTGCTCCTGGAAGTGGATGAGATGCTCCCCATCGTTGAGGCAGCAAAGCTGATGAATCTCGTATCCGTCCAGCAGGGGGATATTAGCCTCACTCCTGTAGGGCAAGAGTTCCTTGTCGGTGGGATTGATGAGCGCAAACAAATTATCCGCACCCAAATTCTAGAAAATATCCGCCTCGTACAGCAAATTTGCCGCCTGATTCAGGCTAAGCGCAATCAGCGCATTCCCAAAGAGCTGCTCCTGGATATTCTGGAAGTCCACTTCAGCCCGCAAGAAGCCGAGCTGCAACTGGAAACTGCTATCGACTGGGGGCGCTACGCAGAGCTCTATGGCTACGATAAGCCGGCTGGAGAAATTTTCTTAGAAACCAGTCAGCCAGCCCTGGCTGTTCAGAATTAAAATAGAGCGGTGAGAAACCGGCTGAATCCCGGCAAGAAGTGAGAGCCTCCCAGCTCTCGCAGTTTTGTTTTTAACTCGTTTCCGGTACAATAGCTAAAAATATCAAACCGGCATGACTAGACCCCTGACTCCCGAAAATAAAACTTTAGATCGGACGGCTTGGAATTGGCCCGATTTATTGCTGATTTTGGCAATTTTTTCTCTGATTGCGGTCGTTGTCCAAACAGCGGCTCAATTCAGCGGTGCCTACAACAAACCGATCGAAATTGAGACGAGCGTAAGCGTTTTACCCGGATACACAGCCCAAACCCTTTTGCGCATGGGTGGGGCCTATTTTTTCTCCCTGCTGTTTACGCTGATATACGCCTATAGCGCTTATCGCTTCCCCCGGGCTGCTAAATTTTTAATTCCCCTGCTGGATATTTTGCAGTCAATTCCAGTTTTGTCTTTTTTACCGGGAGTGGTTCTAGCGCTCATTACCTTATTTCCCCGTCAGCGGATTGGGGTGGAACTGGCAGCAATCCTGCTGATTTTCACCGGCATGACTTGGAACATGACATTTAGTTTTTATCAATCTCTCTGCGGGATTCCGCGAGAGCTGCGAGAAGTAGCCAGAGTCTACCGGCTGAATGCTTGGCAGCAGTTTTGGACTTTAGAGTTGCCGGCGGGCGCAATTGGCTTGGTGTGGAACAGCGTCATGTCTGTAGCTGGCGGGTGGTTTTTTCTGATTGCCATTGAATCCTTTACTTTGGGTGACAAACAGTTTCACTTGCCCGGGTTGGGGTCTTTTTTGGGAACTGCTGCTGAGCAGGGAAATTTTGGGGCGATTGGCTGGGGTTTGTCAGTGTTGATTGCCGTAATTGTGGGGCTTGATTTTTTGGTATGGCAACCGCTGATTGCTTGGGTGGAGAAATTTAAGATGGAGACGGTGGAAGCCCAAAGTTCGCCCCGCTCTGTTGTGCTGGATTTTTTGCGGCGCTCTCCCACTGTGAGGATTTTTACATCGCGCCTGCTGCCGGTGCGGGAGAGTTTCGACTTGGCTTTAGCCAGAACGTTTGCGCCTCCGAGCGCAGCAAATGCAGACAGCAGCAGAAGCTCCCCGCTCGCTAAGTGGGGGAGCTGGCTGTTTGTCAGCGGGTTTGCCATGATTGTTTTGTGGGGAACTTGGGAAGCTGTAATGCTGCTGCGGGTTTTGGGATTGTCTGACTGGCAAAAAGTTATTGCTGGGGCGATTTTTACCGCCTTGCGCGTACTCAGCGCTCTGATTTTGTCGCTGCTGTGGACAGTGCCGGTGGGGGTGGCGATCGGTCGGAATCCCCGTCTGGCTCAGGTTTTGCAACCCCTCGTGCAAATAGCGGCTTCCGTACCGGCAACGGCTTTATTTCCAGTTTTGCTGCTGGTTTTAACCCAGATTGGCGGTGGCTTGCAGATCGGCTCGGTGGCTCTGATGATGCTGGGGACTATGTGGTATTTGCTGTTTAATGTGATTGCCGGTGCTCAAGCCATTCCATCCGATCTATTTGAAGCAGCGCAGATTTATAAACTCTCCCGCCTCCAGCGCTGGCGCACCGTGATTCTGCCGGGAATTTTCCCCTATTTGATTACGGGTATTATTACGGCTGTTGGGGGTGCTTGGAATGCCAGTATCGTCAGTGAGTACGTGCAATTCAAAGGCCAGGTCATCGTCACAGCCGGTCTGGGCGCAACGATTTCTCAGGCAACCGCCACCGGCAATTTCCCTTTGCTCTTGGCTGCTACGAGTGTGATGTCGCTCCTCGTGGTGCTGACCAATCGTTTAGTCTGGCGTCCGCTTTACCGCTTGGCTCAGGAAAAATATCAACTGCTGGTTTAAGTAAAAGGGTTTAGAAACCCGGTTTCTTTAAGAAACCCGGTTTCTGCAACCGCGCTACTTAATTGCTCGTCGCTTCCTCACCGAAAGGCTCGTGCTTCACCATATTCTTACCGTTCTGTTTGGCAAAGTACATGAGATTGTCCGCTCTCTCTATCATTTCCTCAACTGAAGCCGGTGGCTTGATGAAGGTAACAGCACCGATGCTAAATGTTACCGGCCATTTCCGCTGGCTCACAGTCTCTAAGAGTGTGTTCTGAACTCGACTGATGGCTTTTCCGGCGGGTTCATATCCCGTCTCTGGCAGCAGGATGGCAAATTCATCCCCTCCCAGTCTGGCGATTAGATCGGTACTGCGAAGATTAGCGGTAAGAATGTCAGCTATTATTTTTAACAATTCGTCTCCCGTGCGGAAGCCAAATTTATCGTTAAACTGCTTGAAATTATCGGCATCGATATAGGCAACAGTCAAAGAGTATCTGTACCTTTTTGCCCGAGTGATTTCCATGCCGGCTAATTCAAAAAAAGCCCGGGGATTGGCCAATCCTGTGAGGGCATCTGTTCTGACTAGCTTTTTCTCCCGCTCCAGAGAATATCTAATCTCTGCTAAAAGATAGGTAGGAATCGCAAAAAAGATAAATCTCATGAAGGCGTTCCACAGTGGAATGAAATCATTGCCTGCGGATTTTTCCACTGGATTGACCAGATACCACGTTACAGCACTCGCCACAGATATTAGCAAACCGGCCAACTCACCAGCCAGCCAAGTTGTCAGAGATACCGGGATTAAATAAAACGGTGAAAAAGAAATATATGGCGGGATGGTAGAGTCGATATATCCCAGCAAAATAACCAGGCTAATTCCTAATATCAGTGAGACCTGCTTGGGTGGCTTTTGCAGATATCTTATTATATTCATTCCAGAAACGCTCCTGACCTATTACCTGAGGATGCCTGACATCTAGCACCGGCAATACAAAACAGCTAGGCGAGCCGCATGGGAGCGGGGTGCCAGATATAGCACTAGCCAAATTGGTTAGGACATTAAACATTGAGGGTCGGAGGGAACGCCTGCCCTACGGATATACCCCGTAGTCCAGGCATCTTTCCTGTCGATGATGTCTTTGAGAGCAAGCGAGATGCCTTGTCCATTACTGAGCTGTCCATTGCTATATAAGTTATAGTATGCCACTAAAAAAGGGACGGGCAACACACCCATCCCATCCAATTGGAGCGAGAAACCTGTCAGGAAAAGCGAGCTATTGCACTTGGGCGGGGAAAGCGCCGGTGCGCACAGCCAGGGTGAGGTTCTGGCTGTTGCGGCGCAACTGCACCTGCAGATCGCCGCCCACCTTGCCTTTTTCGACGGCTTGCTGTACACTGCCGACATCCGTCACCGGCAAGCCATTGATTTGCTCGATGACATCACCGGCACGCAATCCGGATTTAGCTGCCGGTGAATTGGGCATGACTTTAACAATCAGCACGCCTTGGTCTTCATCCACACTCACACCGGCGTTGGGATTGCTGTTGATATTTTTCTTGAGTTCCGGGGTGAGCGTCACCATCTGGATGCCCAAATACGGGTGTTCCGCCTTACCGGTGGCGATTAGCTGCCCGGCGATGTCTTGCGCCCTATTGATGGGAATGGCGAAGCCCAGCCCTTGAGCGCCCTGGATAATCGCCGTATTCATGCCAATCACCTCACCGGCAGCATTCAGCAGCGGTCCGCCAGAGTTGCCCGGATTAATCGCCGCATCCGTTTGAATAAAGCTGACTCGCTTGTCGGGGACGCCAATTTGGGAGCTCGTGCGACCGGTGGCGCTAATAATGCCCACCGTGACGGTATTGTCAAGCCCCAAAGGGTTGCCAATGGCAATCGCCCACTCCCCGGGTTGCAGCTTCTCGGAGTCGCCGAGCCCCACTGTTGGCAGGTTGGTGGCCTCAATTTTGACAACGGCCACATCCGTCACCGCATCCGTACCGAGCACTTTGCCCTTAAAGTTGCGCCCATCCTTGAGCGTCACCGTAACCGTATCTGCACCATCGACCACATGGGCATTGGTGAGGATTTGACCGTTAGAGTTTATAATAAAGCCGGAACCGCTACCCCGCTCAACCCGCTGCGTCGGTTCCTGGGGCAAGCGAGAGCCGAAAAACTGGCGGAAGAACGGATCGTTGAAGGCATCGGGCACCTCAGAAGTCACGGTGCGGGAGGAGTCAATGCGCACCACAGCCGGCCCGACTTTCTCAACCACTGAGGTAATAAAATTAGAGTCGGCACTCACCGGCAGTCTGGTTTGAATCGCTGCGGGTGCCGGTGCCGCTTGCGCCTGAGGATCGGGCAGGTGGGATAAAAGGGGTTTATTAGAAAGTAAGTAGGTGCCTGACAAGGTGATGCCGGCACCCAGTAAAAGCATCGACAAGTAGCCGGCTGACTTTTGCCAGGAAAAATGGCCTTTCGGATCTCCGGAGTCAGAGTGGAAGTCGTGGGGTTGTGTTTGCATTTGTATCACCTGCTCTCGTCTGGGGTGGCTGCAAGAGACTACACTACTTAATTTATACACTCAGTATGACGCTCCTGTGACGGGTCTGTTGCAGTGGCGTGAAACTTTCCAGCTCTCGCCAGCTCTCGGTGCTGGGGGGTGCCGGTGCCGGTGGATATAGGAAATTCACAGCACCTTCACAGCTTGCTTCACAACTGGCTGGCAGAATGATTGTTAAGAGTCGCTGGGGGCTTGACGCTCGCTTTCACCGTTCAGGCACTCTCCCTAGCGACTTTCTTCATCGGTTTCCCCAGCACCCCCTTGGCAACACCGGCTCCCTGCCGCCGGTAGGGCACCTCAAGCCCTAGCGTCAATCCCTCCAGCTGCCGGCACAGCAAATTCTTTGCAACCGGCTCGTTTTTGCGTTATAATATGTAAGATTGGTTGAGATATGGGGAAAATCTCCAATAATTTAAGTGGGACAAGTTAAAAAGCGCTCACCCGGTTTAGTGGCGATAGTTTTCTACAAGGCTTTCAGCGCCTCTCTGCTGGCTTGCACCTCCGCTGCTCTCTTGCTGGCGCTGAAAAACCATGAGGCTTTACAAGACTTCGCTGAAGAGTACGCCTTACAAGGGAAACTAGAAATTATTAAATATTTGCTGGAGAAGCTTTCTAATCTCAATCCAAAAACTTTGCATTTTAGCGGAATTGCGGCTGGCATTTATGCAGCAGTTACCGCTGTAGAAGCCCTTGGCTTGTGGGCTCAGCAAACTTGGGCGACATTCTTGGTGCTGGGGCTGGTTGGGATTAGCCTGCCGGCAGAGATATTCGAGTTAAGCCGGAGCGTAACAGCGGTAAAGTTAGTCTTATTTGTGGTAAACTTAGCTGTGTTTTGGTACTTGCTGCGCGAGGCATTAAAAGCCAAGAAGTCAGAGAGTGCCGGCGGTTAAAAGCGTGGTGCCGGTGAGAGTTAAGTAGGGGGCGTGACGCACAATCTCTCTTACCACTTTATCAGAATCCTGTCAAGTCGTCACGCAC
>CAZJNL010000160.1:0-8421 GCA_964546515.1 uncultured Oscillatoria sp. | reverse complement strand
GGAATCTGGCCAGAGAGGCGACTAAATCCGCACCCCACGAGCTACCTTGGAAGGTGATGGATGTCAGGCCAATGCCACGGGCCATCTCGACACACTTCTCCCCCGACTGCACCAAAACGAAAACCAGCTTCTCAGGTGGGATCTCCTTAATCGCCTCTAAAACTTCTCGCTCTCGGTATGCCGGCCAGGGGGCTTGGCCTTTCCTCCCAATGGGCAGCCCGTCTTTTCCAATGTGGCATTGGCGGAAAGTTTTATCCCAGCCTTTCTCTTTTGAGGGCTCTAACCAATCCCAGCTATAGACCTTCCCTGCCGGTGCCCGATCTGCAACAGGAGTGCCGGCAAAAGTCATTGATGTCCAAAATAAGACGTTTTAGTAGTTCACAGATGCAACAAAAGGCGATTAAACCAAAAAAGCTTCTGCAACCAGAAGCTTTTTTATCAGCCTAGTGAACCACCGGCCTTTTCGCACCCTTAACTTGGCTCGTATTTCTGCCTTGTGCTATTTAACCGCCGCCGCCGCTTTCGCCGCCGCCGCCTCATCCGGGTGGATGCCCAAGCGGGTCAGATTAATACGACCTTTCTGGTCAATTTCCCGCACCTTAATAATCACCTCATCGCCGACAGAGAGCTCATCCTCCACCTTACCAACCCGGTAGTCAGCGATCTGAGAAATGTGGATCATCCCTTCCTTACCGGGGAGAAATTCCACAAACGCCCCAATCGGGATAATCCGAGTAACCCGACCGACATAAACATCTCCCGCACTCAGCTTGCGCGTCATATTCTGAATAATCGTGCGGGCGCGTTTGGCTTTTTCGGCGTCTATGGCAGAGATCGTGACCGTACCGTCGTCCTCAATATCAATCTTAGCGCCGGTTTCCTCAGTAATCCCCTTAATCGTCTTGCCGCCAGGCCCGATGATCGTGCCGATCAACTCTGGGTCAATCTTAATTGTCAGCAAGCGCGGGGCAAAAGGCGACAGTTCCGCACGAGGCTTGCTGATCGTGCCCAGCATTTTCTCCAGGATGTGCGCCCGCGCCGGCTTGGCTTGATGGATGGCTTTGGCGATAATATCCACAGACAAACCGCTAATCTTCATGTCCATCTGCAGCGCCGTCACCCCCGAATCGGTGCCCGCCACCTTGAAGTCCATGTCCCCCAAAAAGTCCTCAATCCCCTGAATATCCGTGAGGATGCGGACTTCATCCCCTTCCTTAATCAGACCCATTGCCGCACCGCTGACCGGCTTGGAGATGGGCACACCGGCATCCATCAAAGCCAAAGTCGAGGCGCACACAGAACCCATCGACGTAGAACCGTTAGAGGAAAGAACTTCCGACACCACCCGAATCACATAGGGGAACTCTTCTTGCGGAGGCAGAACCGGCACGATCGCCCGTTCCGCCAAAGCCCCGTGACCGATTTCGCGGCGTCCGGGTGCTCGCAGCGGCTTAGTTTCCCCCACTGAGAACGGCGGGAAATTGTAGTGATGCAAGTAGCGCTTCTCATCCTCAGGGTGCAAGTCATCCGCGAGTTCTTGGGCGTCGCCGGGAGTTCCCAAAGTCACAGCGGACAGCACCTGAGTCTGCCCCCGGTTAAACAAACCGCTGCCGTGAACGCGCTTGGGCAGAACGCTCACCAGACAGGAAACAGGGCGCACTTGATCCAGCTTCCGCCCGTCCACCCGCACCCCCTCTTCCAGGATTTGCCGGCGCATCAGCTGCTTGGTAACATCCTTGAAAACATTGTCCACTGCTTTGCCATTTGCGGCGGCGGCGACGCGGATCGGGTCATCTTCTGGCATTTCTGCGATCGCCGCCACTACCAGCGTTTTTTTAATCTCATCCAAGGCAGCGTCCCGGACATTTTTCTCCAGCTCAAATTCAGATAAAATACCTTTGACCGGCTCGCCGACGCGCTCGCGAATGAAGTTCTCCAGCGTCTGGTCTACAGTTGGTGCCAGCTCGTGAACCAGTTCGATGCCCAGGTCTGCGATTAGCTCTCGCTGCGCTCGAATCAGATCGCTCGCCGCTTCGTAGCCAAACTCGATCGCCTCGATCATGTCCCGCTCAGGCAGCTGGTTAGCACCGGCTTCCACCATGACCACGCCATCCGGCGAACCCGCCACCACCAGATCCAAGTCACCCTTGTCTATCTCCCTGTAGGTGGGGTTGATAATAAAGTCATCCCCCAACAGCCCCACCCGCACCGCTGCCATTGGCCCATTAAACGGGATTTTGGCCAGCAGCACCGCCACGGAAGCCCCCGTCACCGCCAGCACGTCCGGCGGCACCAGTTCGTCCATCGACAGCGTTGTCGCTACAATTTGAATGTCATCCCGCAGCCACTGGGGAAACAAAGGGCGCATGGGCCGGTCGATCAGCCGGCTGGTGAGAATCACTTTTTCCGGCGGACGCCCTTCCCGCCGCAAGAACCCCCCCGGAATCCGACCGGCAGCGTAGAGCCTTTCTTCGTAGTCCACCAACAGCGGCAGAAAATCGATGCCCTCTCTCGCCGCCGCCCGGGTAGCTGTCACCAAAACCGCTGTGTCTCCCGACTCAATCAACACCGCACCGCCCGCCTGTGGCGCAAACGTGCCAACTTTCAGCCTAATATCCCGTCCGTCAAAGGATATCGACTTGTTAAGTTCTTTCATGCACTACTTTTCCCTTCTCTATTCTTTCCTGAGGCAATCGTAGCACCTACCACGCCGCTCCTGCTCTTAGCTTCGAGGCGCATCGCACCCCCCTGCTTCCAGAGTCCGCACCGGCACGCCTCGGCTACCCCCTCCCCTCCCTCCCCCCCGTTTCGGTTGTAAAATAAATCCTGGGCTCAGTCTAAATGGCCACAGCCTTTGGCGATCTTGCCCTAAGAGCGCCTGGCGCGAAGCGCTGCGGTTTCGCCACCCCACCTTAGGGCCTGCTTCAACACAGGTGCCGGTCAGACGCCACAAAAGCCAGCACGACCCAGCTGACCACAAGGGATGAATTAACCTGTTTTTATCCGTGGTCCGAAGTTCCTTGCTCCTTGTTGTGCCAACCCTGCTGCGCCCCTAGCCGTCGTGCGGTTCATTAAATCACGACATCTATGGCACTTCCGAATAATATCCCGCTCTCTTGATGATTTAATCTGACGATCAACTCCCTTCAAAACTTCGCACCTCTTTCCTATATAATAAAACAAAGTTCCGCAGAAGTTCACAGCCATCGACCGGCAATTCCATTAATCTGAAGGGAGAAAATGCTAAAAACACAGAATCCGTACAAGTGACAGCAGGGGGTTTACAGAAAGCCCTAAAATGAGGTAAATATTATGCAAACACTCACAAAAGTGGGGGCTGTTACTGGCGGTCTAACAACAGTAGAGGTGCCGGTTAGAAAGGAAAATTTGAGCCGCGATGTCGGGGTGTTGGGGCGGGGATCACCCGACCTTTTTGTGACAGAACGAAGGGTTGTAATAAACCCGCCCCCCATACTATACAATAAGGAGGCCACCGGACTTGATATCAGCTGGCTTGTCAGGGGCTAGCAGCTGTTGATTGCAGTCCCGGAAAAGGGGAAAAGTAGAAAGTTTGAAAGCGAATTCAGAGTAGTTATAGATGGCAATTTTACACGGCAGTTGGATACTTCAGCATCAGGGGAGCTATCTGTTCATTTGGGGAGAAACCTGGCGGAGAGTGACGCCTTCTTTTGCCCCTCAGCTTGAGGCAGCGCAGCCTCACCCCTTGGCGATGACGCCCGTTGAGTTGGCGGAATTCCTCAAATCGCTACAGCAGAACGGCTTTTTGAATTGGTCACTGCCGGCTGGTGCCGTTGCCAAAAAGGAAAAAGGCAAAAAGCAAAAAGCAAAAGAAACAACTGCCCTCTCAAGTTTGTGGAAATCCCAGGAAATTGCCTTACCCACTCACATCCCAGAACCGCCCGGTAGTCCGTATCCCGCCCATTCCGCAGCCGCCTTTGTAGAGACGCGATTTATCGCGTCTCCACACCCGGCGTCTCCACACCCGGCGTCTCCACACCCGGCGTCTCCACCCCCGGCGTCTCCACCCCCGGCGTCTCCACACCCTGTGTATTTATACCCGTGGCAGGTTGAGGGGCTTTGCCTGGACACCCCAGAGGCGATGAAATTCTTGCAGGCGCTTCCCCAGGGCGCGGGTGGGGCTGCGGACGAGTTTGTGGGGGCGGATTTGCGCTTTTGGTCGCATGTAACCAGGTGGAGCCTGGATTTGCTTGCCCGCTGCAAGTTTTTGCCGGCACTGGAGCGCCAGGAAGATGGCTCAGCCGTGGCCATCTGGCAGCCCCTGCTGGACAGCGCCACCGATCGGGATCGTCTGGAGCGCTTTGCCAAGCAAATGCCACCGGCAACCCGCACCTATTCGAGGGCAAACAGCCCGCACCCGGCTGTGGATTTGCCACCCTCCCCCCAGGAATTGCTGCGGGGTGTCCTCAGCACTATCACAGACGCCCAAGTGCGAAAAGTGGCCGGTGCCTTCACCCCCGAAACGGGATTGAAAGCGGCGCTCGGGGTGCCGGTGCGGGAGTGGCTGCAGGCTCTGGGCGCAGCAGATGCCGGTTGGCCAGGGCAGGCGCGGGGGCCAGGGCAGGCACGGGGGCTTGCCCCTACGGCGCTAGAACTGCTGGAAACCGCACTCAAGACTTGGACAGAGCCGGTGCAGCGCCAGATGGCAGGGCAGAATCAGTTTCGCACCGGCTTTTATGTCCGCCCGCCAAAAGAAGGCAAAACCGACTGGAAACTGGAGTATTTTCTGCAAGCTGCGGACAATTCCGACTTTTTGGTCAGCGCAAAAACTATCTGGAGCAACCCTGTGGAGCGTTTGCCTTATTTGGGGCGGACGATTGAGCAGCCGCAAGAGACGCTCCTCAGCGGTTTGGGTTTGGCTTCCAAACTCTACCCTCCGATAGAAGCCAGTTTGAACCAGCCGTCTCCAGAATTTTGCTACATCACGCCGGTGCAGGCGTATGAATTTCTCAAGACAGTAGCGTGGCGCTTCCAAGATAGCGGCTTGGGAGTCATCATGCCGGCAACTCTGGCAAATCGGGAAGGCTGGGCCAACCGGCTCGGGCTGAGCATTCGCGCCGAAACCCCCAAGTTGAAGAGTTCAGAGCGGTTGGGATTGCAAAGCCTGCTCAACTTCAAGTGGGAATTGACCATTGGGGGGCAGCGGATTTCTCAGGCGGAGTTTAACCGGCTCGTAGCGCTCAATTCCCCCCTGGTGGAGATTAATGGCGAGTGGGTGGAGTTGCGCCAGCAAGACGTGCGAGCCGCTCAGGAGTTTTTTAAAGGTCGCAAAGACAAGATGGCGCTGTCGCTGGAAGATGCGCTGCGCCTTGCTACTGGCGACACGCAGACGATTGAAAAGCTGCCGGTGGTCAATTTTGAAGCCGGTGGGGCGCTGCAGGAGCTGTTCTCCAACCTGATGAACAGCCGAGCGGTTGAGCCGATTCCAGTTCCCCAGAGCTTCCGGGGCGAGTTGCGCCCTTACCAAGCGCGGGGTGCCGGCTGGCTGGCTTTCTTGGAACGGTGGGGTCTGGGTGCCTGTCTGGCGGATGATATGGGTTGTGGAAAATGTGTCGCGCCTGATACAGAAATTTGTATCAATGGTATGGTAGCAAAAGCCGAGGCAATCTGGGAGAGGTGTGCCGGTGAGACAGAGTTCGACGGCGAGGGGTTCTGGGCTGACCCCACTGAACCATTGCTGGTGAATTCTATAGATGAGGAAACTGGCAAGATTGTCCAATCTCCGGTGCGGCGGCTGTACCGGCAGCGGGTGCGGGAGCAGTTGCGCAAGGTTAAGCTCTCTGATGGGAGCCGCATCACCATCACCCGCCGCCACAAGCTGCTAGGGCGAGACGGCTGGACAAACGACCTCAAGGTTGGGGATTGGATCTGCGTGCCGGCAAAACTGCTCTGGGAGGGTGTGCCGGCAGATCCCGATTTGGTCAAGTTTGTGGCTTGGCAGATTGGCGAGGGATGTGAGCCGCACGATTGTGCGAGCGCCAGCATACCGCAAAAAGACAAAGAACGCTTAGACGACCTGCTCGAGACTTTCGAGCGTATCGGTCAGCGGTATGATTTGAAAATCAACCGTCTTGCTGTTCGCCCCTACAACACGGATTACTACCGCCTGGTACTGACTAGCAAAGCTTACCGGCAATTCCTGGAAGCCAAGGGCTACCGTTGGGGGAAGCGCTCGCGGGACAAGTCCATTCCGCCCTTCATTATGCAGGCAGACCTAGACAGTGTGCGAATCTTCCTGAGAAACTACTTTGATGCGGAAGGTTCTGTCCCTTCCGATAAGCGCAGTATCGAGATTAGCACTGCTTCACCTTTGCTAATCCAGCAACTGTCTGTACTGCTGCGCCGCTTCGGGATTTGGTTGCGGATAGCACCCAAACAAAAACGCGCTACCAATGGCCGTGGGATCTACCGCACCTATTATATTGGCACCTTTGGCGGTAACTCCGCTCGCCGGTTTTTGCAGGAGATTGGCTTTAGCAACCCAGAGAAACAGCGGAAACTGGAATTTGTCTGCTTGCAGAGCTGCAACACGAATGTGGAGGGGATTCCGGCTTCCGATATCGTGGATCGGACAGTGGAGATGACAGAGCTGCCGGTGCGGCATTTTGGGACGCACAACACGGTCTATATAAACGGTTCGCAGGAGTTTTCCCGCACCAGCTTGGAACGGGTTGTGGCTGGAATGGATCGCACCCTCACCGGCACTGCGGTGCAAGAATACCGGCAGCTAAAGCCTTCCCAGTGGACGGTTAAGACGCTGAATGCCTACGCGCTGCTGGATATGCTGCAGTTGCGCCTAACCAGAGAGCTAGGGCAGCGCCTGCTGGACTTTGAGGTCTTTTACTGCCCAATTGAGGCGATTGAGGATGTGGAGTATGACGGCTGGGTGTACGACTTGGAGGTAAGTGGCCATCACAATTTTGTGGCCAACAACATCCTGTGCCACAACACGATTCAGACGATTGCCTTTTTGCTGCACCTGAAGGAGCGAGACGCTCTGGAAGCGCCGGTGCTTCTGGTTTGCCCAACTTCAGTATTGGGCAACTGGCAGCGAGAAGTCAAGAAATTTGGCCCGACGCTGAAGGTGATGCTGCATTACGGGGATAAACGCGCCAAAGGCAAGGCGTTTGCTAAGGCAATCAGCGGTAAGGATTTAGTGATTACCAGCTATCCGCTGCTGCAGCGGGATGCGAAGGATCTCCAGAGCGTTTCTTGGCAAGGGGTGGTTGTGGATGAGGCGCAGAATATTAAGAATTCGGAGGCGAAGCAGTCGCAAGCGGCGCGTGAGCTGCAGGCGCAGTTTCGCATTGCCCTCACCGGCACGCCGGTGGAGAACCGCCTGCAAGAGCTGTGGTCGATTTTGGATTTCCTCAATCCGGGGTATTTGGGGGCGCGGCAATTCTTCCAGCGCCGGTTTGGGATTCCGATTGAAAAGTATGGGGATACGGCTTCGCTGCAAACCTTGCGCTCTCTCGTCCAACCTTTCATCCTGCGCCGGCTCAAAACTGACCGCGAAATTATTCAGGACTTGCCCGAAAAGCAGGAGATGACGGTATTTTGCGGGCTGGCTGCTGAGCAGGCGCAACTCTATCAAAAGACAGTGGAAGCCTCCCTGGCTGAAATTGAATCAGCCGAAGGGCTGCAGCGCCGGGGGATGATTTTAGCGCTGCTCGTCAAGCTGAAGCAAATCTGCAATCACCCGGCGCAATTTTTAAAGGAGAGCTCTCTGGAAAAGGCGCACCGTTCTGGGAAGTTGCAGCGGTTGGAGGAAATGCTGGAGGAGGTTTTGTTGGAGGGCGACCGGGCTCTGATTTTCACTCAATTTGCTGAGTGGGGGAAGTTGCTAAAACCTCATTTAGAGCGGGAGTTGGGGCGGGAGGTGCTGTTTTTGTATGGGAGCACGCGCCAGCAAGATCGGGAGGAAATGATAGACCGCTTTCAGCTCGACCCCCAAGGGCCACCCATTATGATTCTTTCTTTGAAAGCCGGTGGCACTGGCTTGAATTTGACGCGGGCCAATCACGTCTTCCATTTTGACCGCTGGTGGAACCCTGCGGTGGAAAATCAGGCAACAGACCGGGTGTTTCGGATTGGGCAAACGCGCAATGTGCAGGTGCATAAATTTGTCTGCACCGGCACGCTGGAGGAGAAAATCCATGATATGATTGAGAGTAAGAAGGCTCTGGCTGAGCAAGTGGTGGGGGCCGGGGAACAGTGGCTGACAGAATTGGATACTGACCAGCTGCGCAATTTGCTGTTGCTTGACCGGAATGCTGTGATTGATGAGGAGTAGGGTAGGTCTGGTTGCGTCTTGGCGGTTTTTTTATGAACCGCCAAGACGCCAAGATCGCCAAGAAGAGAGGGTCTGGGAAGGAGAACTGA
>CAZJNL010000159.1:0-8425 GCA_964546515.1 uncultured Oscillatoria sp. | reverse complement strand
CCTGCCCTGTCTACCAGCGGCCCCACCGGGGTTGGGGCGGTGGTGTCCGCAGGGGGCGGGTTTATTCCTCGCCTCAGTTGTGTGCCACAGCTTCCGGGTCAACCCGCCCCTACAGGGGTGGGGGTGTCGGGTGGGGGTGTCGGCTGGGGTGGGGGCGGGTTTATTCATCCCCTCAGTTGTGTCCCAAAGAGGTCGGGTCAACCCGCCCCTACAGGGGTGGGGGGCGGGTTTCTAGCCGGCCCATCCCCAGCCCGCCGGCACCCCATCTCCGCAACTCCCAGCCCTAACTGATGGCCCTGTCTCCCAGCGGCGGTGCCGGTGTAAAACCGCATGGCCCGCACCCCCCGACTGCCGGTGATATCGCTTTTGGCTCTTTGCTTATGCTTTTGCCGTCTGTGTTAAACCGCAAAAGCCTTGCTATTTATAGCTTATGTATTTATGGCCCTCATATTTTATGATATACTAATTAAACATATATTGTCTCATTCCGCTCTCCTGCGAGCCGGTGCGGAACCTCTTCGCACCCCCTGCCGGCGGCTCAATTGTAAAGAAATATTACAATATGCCGTCAAAGAGGTAAAACGGCTTGACAGCTAGGTAGGGGAGTCGCTATGTTTAATACATACCCGGGTAAACCAATTCACAGCGATATGCAAGATAAGCAAAAAGTTACATTGTATCTTCCACCGGAACTGCATCGCCAGCTGAAGATTCGAGCCGCAGTTGACTCCGAACCGATGTCAGCCATAGCAGAGAAAGCAATAGTTTTCTACTTGGCGCATCCAGAGGTAGTAGACGAGGTAGAAGCATCCTACGGGAAGACCCACAGGGTATATTCCTGTCCAGAGTGTACTACTTCAGTTGTCCTGAGAGATGGAGAAATGGTTTCTCTCAAATCTCAGCCCGGAGTGATCGCAGAAGAAGGTCTGTCGGTGGAGAGGGTGTCAAAAGTAAATTCCAGCCCCGCACAAGAGGGAGAGGAAGAATTGGTTCCCTGCTAAGGCTCCCTTGCTATCTGAAGACTAGCGCTGGTTGTGCTTTCATGTCAGCAGCTAGGAGCAGCCGGCACAAGCAATGTTTGCAACCGTCTCTAAAAGGTCGATTGGTCATGAAAGAAGAGCTCAATATACTCATTCAAGCTCAATACCCTTTAATATATCTCGTGACCTCTGAGGAAGAGCGGGCAGAGCAAGCAATTGCCTCGATTGCTCAGAGCAAGCCCCAGCAAAGAGTCTTCATTTGGACAGTCACACACGGTATAGTCGAATACGGTCAGCCCCGCACCACCACGCAGCACAACACTGTTTCGCCAGAAGCAGCGATTGAGTGGGTGATACGGCAGAAGGAACCGGGTCTGTTTATATTCAAAGATTTACACGCATTCATCGACGCGCCAGTGACGAACCGATGGTTGCGGGATGCGATTGCCAGCTTTAAAGGCACGCAGAAAACCATAATAATAATGTCGCCAGTGCAGCAGGTGCCCATCGAGCTGGAAAAGGAAGTTGTCGTTCTGGACTTCCCACTGCCAACGATGGCAGAACTCAATCAAGTGCTGTCAACTCAGTTGGTTGACAACCGCAACCGCCGGCTAACTACAGATGCGCGGGAAAAACTCCTGAAAGCCGCCTTGGGTTTGACGCGGGATGAAGCGGAAAAAGTTTATCGCAAAGCGCAAGTCACCACCGGTCGCCTTACCGAAGCCGAAGTAGACATTGTTCTCTCCGAGAAAAAGCAGTTGATTCGGCGAAACGGTATACTGGAATATATTGAAGAAGACGAAACCATTGATTCCGTTGGCGGCTTGGAAGAGCTGAAGCGATGGCTGAAGCAACGCTCCAACGCATTCACAGAGCGGGCCAGGGAATACGGTTTGCCCCAACCCAAAGGGATGCTGATTTTAGGCGTACCGGGATGCGGCAAATCCCTGATTGCCAAAACTACCGCTCGCCTGTGGGGGCTGCCCCTGCTGCGCTTAGATATGGGGCGCGTGTATGACGGGTCAATGGTAGGCCGGTCAGAGGCGAACCTACGGAACGCCCTGAAGACAGCTGAATCTATCTCGCCGGTGATCTTGTTTATTGACGAGCTAGATAAAGCATTTGCCGGCAGTGCCGGTTCTGCAGACTCGGATGGGGGAACATCGAGCCGCATCTTCGGTTCTTTCCTCACCTGGATGCAGGATAAAAAGTCGCCGGTTTTTGTAATGGCTACTGCTAACCGGGTAGAGCGTTTACCTGGGGAGTTTTTAAGAAAGGGCCGGTTTGACGAGATATTCTTTGTAGATTTGCCGATCAGCGAAGAGCGCCAAGATATTTTTAAGATTCACCTGAGCAAGCGGCGTCGGGACATAGCTCGCTTCGATATCGAGCAACTGGCCAAAGTTTCCGAAGGCTTCTCAGGAGCGGAAATTGAGCAGGCGATAATCGCATCGATGTACGACGCCTTTGCTCAAGAACGAGAATTCACGCAGCTGGACATCATTGCCGCCATTAAATCAACGCTGCCGCTGTCGAAGACAATGACAGAGCAAGTAACGGCCTTGCGAGACTGGGCCAGGCAGCGAGCGCGACCGGCTGCATCTTCCGTCGCCGAATATCAGCGATTGGAGTTCTAAAAGCTTTCTCCTGCTCCCAACAGGAGGAAAGGCTAGCAAGTCAATTGCTAGCGCGGTTACAAAAAGTCGCACAGTCATGCGGCTTCATTCAAATCCAAACGTTGTCGAATCTCTCAAAGTCCTATTAGGAGGAAACCAAAATGTCTCACTTTAGCACCCTGCGCACCAAAATCACCGATGCCGAAATCCTGAAGGCTTCTCTGCGTGACCTGGGCATCAGCGTCAAGACCGAAGCTGATGTTCGCGGCTACAATGGCCAACGGGTTCGTTCCGACATCGTTGCAGTTTTGGAAGGCGAATATGACCTGGGCTGGTCTCGCAACAGCGACGGTTCTTTCGACCTGATCGCTGACCTGTGGGGCGTTGCCAAGAAGCACAATCAAACCGAACTGATCAACTCCATCAATCAAAAGTACGCCGTTAATAAGACCTTGGCAGAAGTCCGCCGTCCCGGTCTGCAAAACGCCAACGTCAAGCTGGTTGTGCAAAAGTAATTCAACCGAGCGCGTTCCCAAGCTCGGGGGTTAACCTAATTAGGGGTTAACCCTTTTTTTGTTTATTTTTAACACTTCCCATTCCCTTGCGGGGATGGGATTTTTGCTTTACTACCGCCTGGATTCTCGCACGTCCTGACGAATGATACTGTTTTGAACTCCTAAAGTTTAAATTTCATCAAAAATAGACAACTGTGGTAAAATGTATCTAAGTCAGAGTGGATTTTCCCGCCAGCAACCCACCCCTAACCCAAAAGGTAGAGCGGTGGTGCTGAAAGCGCCCATATTTGACTGGCTGTCCGAGTCTTAAAAACTCTGGCTTGCGCAGACAACAGGTTTCCGTTCCGTTCCTAACAGTCACGGCTTTAAAAAACGGGCACTTATTTATTTGTTACTTGGGAAGCGGCACACCCCGCCCCGCTTTCCTCCCCGGCTAACCCGCAAGGTTTAGCCGGGGCGTCCAGCGGTATTTGATGTGAAACTTTCTGAGTATGCCAAGCAAGCTGGCGTCAGCTACAGAACGGCTTGGCGCTGGTGGAAAAGTGGAGCATTAGATGGTTATCAGTTACCGACTGGAACCATCATCATCACTTCCGACAAACCCAAGAAGTCAGATGTAGCCTGCATCTATGCCAGGGTATCTAATGCCCAAAACAAAGACAGCCTGGACAGGCAAGCCCAGAAACTGACCGATTACGCTATCGCCAAGGGCTATCAAGTTTACAAAGTCGTCCAAGAAATTGGCAGTGGAGTGGATGATAATCGCTTGAAACTTGTAGGGGTTTTAACAGCTCCCAACTACACCGTTCTCGTAGTTGAACACCCCGCGATCCTGACTCGCTTCGCTGCCAACTACATCAACCTTTTGTTCAAGGAATTGGGTAAACGAATCGAGGTGGTCAACGCAGCTTATGACGACAAAACTGACTTGATGGATGACTTCGTAGAGACGGTCGCATCTTTCTGCAGCGCTGTTTACGGACTTAAGATTCCTAAGCGCAAGACAGAGCGCTTAATTCAGGAACTCACAAAAGACCGCGCCACAAGCGGAGAAACACTTGAGTGAGAAAAGTCATCCTGCCTTTTAGGTAACAGACTTTCCCTGAAGGGGGGAGAGGGGGAGAACTTTTCTTCCTTCTTGCTTCTTCCCCAGCAAAGGGAGAATCCCTTGATGCTACAAACAGTCCCAGCTTGAGTGGATAGCCCTAGCAACAAAATATCTGTCTGTCAGACTAACAGCTACCACAAAACCTAAAAATTCTCAAGAAAAATTCTCAAGAGTTTTTCTGGCCGTCACTTTCGAGTCGCACCGGCACCCACTTGCCCAGCCTCTATGGAGTCGGGGGACGGCCCTCTCTAGAAAACTTAACCGACTTATTCTTCTAAAAAACAATTATACCTGAACCGCCGCGCCGCCACAAGAAAATTATAGTGCGTTCTTGTCGATTAGTAGCTAGAAAGCCTGGTCGAAGTTCCTCAAACAAAGTCGGCATCGCCTCTTAATCGGATAATAGGGATGGGTGCAAGGAAGCCCGAGAGCCTGCTTTTAGCATCACGCGCACGGTTGCCCGACCGGCGTGCGGGCGATTCTCTAAAAAATTTAGTATCTTTTGTGCTATGAAGTTTTTTACTCCCGAGTTAGATGGACAAATCCGGCGGTTGATGCGCGAGTGCGGTCAACAAGCCGCACAAATGGCCACCCAGCAGTTTCAAGTGACCCAAAAAGGCCCTGCTGATTATGTCACAAGCGTTGACCGCTGGCTAGACCGGCAGCTGGCTACTGCCTTCGCACAGCTGTGCCCCCAGGATGGGGCGATCACCGAAGAAAACGAGCCGTCCCGACCGGCATTTCACGCCGGCTATCGCCGACTGTGGTGCATAGATCCCCTAGACGGCACCGAAGATTTTATCCAGAGACAGCCGCATTACGCGATCATGGTAGGCTTACTCTCAGACTGCCAGCCTGTGGCCGGCTGGATCTACGCACCGGCTTTTGACCGGCTGTACTGTGGCGGGCCCGACTGGGGGCTGTTCCAAGCCTCTGGGGAAGCGCAGCCGGTGCCGATGGCAGCTTCTTCGCCCCCCTTACCTTGCAAATCATTGTTTCCGCTGGTGATTGGCACCAAAGACCAGCTGAACTTTGGAGATGCGATCGCGCGAATCATCCCAGAAGCGCAATTTTATTCCCTAGGCAGTTTTGGCCTGAAAGTCATGGAAGTCATCCAGGGGCGAGCCGGTCTTTATATTTATCTCAACCGCCGGGTCAAACTGTGGGACACCACCGGCCCTGTCGCTTTAGCTAGAGCTGCTGGGTTAACCTGCTGCGACTTGGAGGGCAAGCCCCTCAGCTTTCACCCCGATGCCATTCACCCAGACACCTTGACCCACCAGCAGTCAATTGTCATCGGTTGGCCACACTTCGTCGAGTCTCTGCTGCCAAGGATACAGAAGGCGGTGCAGCGCGTCTCCGCATAGAGATTTTCCAGAAACTGACCCGCCCAAAGCCCTTCCCGTTACGGCGTCCGCCCGCCCGCCGCCCACAAAGAATTCTGTGGATTTTTCCTGACGCCAGGTGAGCGGGACTTTATTATCAAGAAAGAGCAACCTCATTTGTTGCTTTTACTAACCCAAGATCCCGAGCAGTTGACTGCACCCTCTACCCGACTTTTATCTTAACGTGATCTCATGCAAACCGCAGCTTTTAGCGAGCTTTTCCCCCTTTTCAGTGCTGCCAACCCAGAGACATTAGAATGGCTGCTCTCCGCTGCCGACCAGCGCCAATACCCAGCCAACAGAGCCGTCTTGATGGAGGATGCCTGGGGAAATGCACTTTACTTCTTAGTCTCCGGCTGGGTGAAAGTCCGGCGGCTCTCCGGGGATAGCGTCGTGACGCTGGCAATCCTCGGTCGCGGCGATTTCTTTGGCGAAATGGCCATTTTGGATGAGTCTCCCCGCTCCACAGACGTGATTGCCCTCTCGCCGGTGCGCCTGCTCAGCGTCTCCGCTCAGCGATTTATCCAAACCCTTTTCAAAGACGCCCAGCTGCACCACCGCATGCTGCAGCTGATGGTGCGGCGTCTGCGACAGACCAACTTTCGCTTCCAACTGCGAAACCGGCCACCTGCAGTCAAGCTAGCCAATACCCTCATCTCCCTGGCACAAAACTACGGTCAGCGAACCGACAAGGGAATAGAAATCTACAGCATCCCCTTCCAAGATTTAGCCGACGTCGCAGACATCACCGTCGAAGAAACGACCAAAATTATGCAAAAACTTAAAGAAAAGGGCTGGCTCAAGATTGATGCCGAGCGTCAGATCATGCATTTAATTAATCTCAAGCCTTTGACCCAGTTAGCTGGACACCTATAAATGACAGAAGCAACCCAAGCTCCCCCCACCAGACTCCCCACCCAAGCACCGGCCATTCACTACCAAGTGGCCATGCCCCAGCCAGAAACCCACTTATTTCAAGTCACCCTGCGCCTGAGCGACTGGCACTCGCCCGTACTTGATTTAAAAATGCCGGTTTGGACTCCCGGCTCCTACCTGGTGCGGGAGTACGCCAAACACCTGCAAGATTTCTCCGCTGAAACCCTTGACAAACACTCCTTAATATGCTACAAGCTAGGCAAAAATCACTGGCAAATCCAAACAGCCGGCGTCTCTGAACTGACTGTCCGCTACCGGGTGTTTGCCAACGAGCTAACCGTGCGGACGAATCACCTGGACGCCACCCACGGCTATTTTAACGGTGCCGCCCTCTTCTTCTACCTGCCCGGGTTTGAAAAGCAACCCATTCGCGTCACCGTCTCGCCGCCGCACCCCGAATGGCGCGTCACCACAGCCTTGAACCCTGTGTCGGGACAGCGGAACACCTTCTGCGCCCCGGATTTTGACACCCTGGTGGACAGCCCCTTCGAGATTGGCAGCCACCGGCTCTATCACTTTGAAGTCCTCGGCAAACCCCACGAACTGGCTATCTGGGGACAAGGCAACGCCCAACCCGAACGGATGATTTCCGATATCGAGAAAATCATCCAAGTGGAAGCCGAAATGTTTGGAGGGCTTCCCTACGACCGCTACCTGTTTCTGCTGCACCTTTCCTCTCAAGGATTTGGCGGTTTGGAACACAAAGACAGCTGCACTTTAAATTATAACCGCTTGGGCTTTCGCTCCAAAGACAAATACGAGCGCTTCATGCAGCTGGTGGCGCACGAATTTTTCCACCTGTGGAACGTCAAGCGCATCCGCCCCAAAGAGCTGGAAGTATTTGACTACGAACAAGAAAACTACACGCCTTCCCTGTGGTTTTGCGAGGGCACCACGAGCTACTACGATTTGCTGATTCCCTTCCGCGCCGGCATCTACGATGCTAAGTGTTTTTTGGAACACTTGGGCAAGGAAATTACCCGGGTGCAGACCACACCGGGGCGGAAGGTGCAGCCGGCGAGCGAGTCGAGTTTCGATGCCTGGATTAAGCTCTACCGCCCGGACGCCAACAGTAACAATTGCCAAATTTCCTATTATTTAAAAGGCGAAATAGTATCGCTCCTGCTGGATTTGCTGATTCGAGCGCGTTACGAGAATCAGCGCTCGCTCGATGACGTGATGCGAGCCATGTGGGCGCGGTTTGGCAAATCCGAAATAGGCTTCACACCGGCACAGCTGCAGCAGGTTATCGAGTCCGTTGCCGGTGCGGATTTGGGCGATTTCTTCGGGCGGTACGTTGACGGCACTGACGAGTTGCCTTTCGATGAATACTTAGAGCCTTTTGGTCTGCGCCTGCAACCCGGTCACGAGGGCGAGCCGGTGCCCTTCACCGGCTTGACAGTTAAAGCAGAAAATGGTAAGCAGTTAATTAAATTTGTGGAGATAAACTCACCGGCTCAGCAAGCGGGAATTGATGCCGGTGACGAGTTGCTGGCGATTGACGGCATCCGGGTGACGGCGGATCAGCTCAATGAGCGCCTCAGAGACTGCAAACCGGGCGACACGATTGAGGTGGCGGTGTTCCACCAAGACGAATTGCGCACCCTGCGAGTCACTTTGGATCAGCCGCGCCCCACTCGCTACCAGGTGGTGCCGGTGGAGCGCAGGAAGCCGGTGCACGAGAAAAACTTTGCCGGCTGGCTGGGGGTTCCCCTCTCGACGATCGGGTAGCCCAGTCCGCCAGCTGGTGGGGCTAAAGCCCGGCTGCAAACAGGGGCTAAAGCACAACTACGAACCATAGCCCAAAATCCCAACTAAGAACCTTTGGGATAAAGCACAACAACAAACAGTGGCTAAACCCCTACTACAAACATTGTGCAAAAGA
>CAZJNL010000158.1:5688-8443 GCA_964546515.1 uncultured Oscillatoria sp. | reverse complement strand
GCCAGGCACGCCGTCACCCGCGCCGGGTTGTCAAAGGCGGTCAGCACCACCGGCACCCATTCCTTGAAGGTGGGCGAACTGGGGCGCAAGTCGATGATGACATCGTAAATCGCACCCTTAGTACATCTTACCAGTTTTGCTTCCTCATGGGGAGGCCCCTGGTAGTGCATGCCGCGCAGCGTGCCCTTCTTCTTGTTGAACGAGATATTGCACTGCACCAATTGCGAATTCAGCCCGTGCGCTTGAAATTCTCGCCGGCACCAAGTCCGGGCGAAAAAGCCGCGCTCATCCTCAATCGGTTCAGGCTCTATTATATATGCACCCCTCAGTTTTGTCTCGATAAAACGCATATATTCTCTCGCTCCCAAGTTCCGCCTTTATTTTAACAGTAGGGTGCGTTCCCTTTCCCGCGACACCCACTTTTAGTCGAGAGGGCGGAACGCACCCTACTTAATAAGGTGCGTTCCCTTTCCCACGACAACCCACGTTTATTCAAGAGGGCGGAACGCACCCTACTTAATAAGGTGCGTTCCCTTTCCCGCGACACCCCACTTTTAGTCCAGAGGGCGGAACGCACCCTACTTAGCACCTTTGCCCTTACTCACCGCAAACCCTTTACTCGCCTTCTGTTTCGGGGCGTTTTCTTTTTCATTTTGCAGCGGCGGCAGCTTGCCGGCGGCAACATCTTTAATCAGCTGGATGTGGCGGGGGAGCAAGTCGGCGTGGGAATAGCGCTCCACAGCAGTTTGGCGAGCTTTAGCGCGGATTTCGGCCATGCGTGTCGGGTGATCCAAAACCTCATCAATTCGGTCAGCAATCTGCTTCGGCGAGAAGAAATCAACCAGCAAGCCATTCTCTCCGTCGCGGATGACTTCCGCCACCGGCGGCGTGTCAGAGCCAATCACCAGACAGCCGGTGGACATCGACTCAATCATCGACCAAGACAGCACAAAAGGTCGGGTCAAATAGACGTGCGCCGAGGAAGCCTGAATCACTTTCAGATACAATCCGTAGGGCAGAGTTCCCACAAAGTGAACCCGCGACAAATCCAGCGGCACTTTCTTGAGCATGTGCTGTTTATAAGTCTCGCCGTTGGGCAACGCTTTGCCGTAGCAAACTCTATCCGCTCCCACAATTACCACATGGCAGTTGGGGCGTCGCTCCTGTACATAGGCAATCGATTCGATGAATTCCGGGAAGCCTCGATAAGGCTCCATCCCCCGCCCAACATAGGTGACAATTTCATCCACACCCGACAAATCCAGATTGGGCAAAACCAGTTTTGCCCCCGGCTCCGGCTTAAAGTAGTCCGTATCCACCCCATCGTGCAGCACACTAATTTTGCTGTGGAATTCTTTGGGAAACTGCGAGCGCTGCCAGTAGGTGGGCGACAGCCCCCAGTCGCAGGAGTACAAATCAATCAGCATTGGCGCATTTTTTATCCGGATGCGCGGAATATCATCCGCGCTCAGAGGGTCAGCTGGGTCAAAATTAGCGTCCGATCCGAAAGCGTGATAGAACCATTCAAAATAACAGAGCAGCTGTGCGTTGGGAAAGACATCTTTCATGAAAATCGTCGGGCCCCAGCCAGAGTGACCGTAAATTATATCCGGCACAAATCCTTCGTTTTTCAGCTGCTCTGCCTGCCGAAACATGGCCTGCCCCTGCAGCACGGCATTTTCTAACGGACGCACATAGTGGTGAGTCTCCTGACGAGCCTCGCGGCTGGGTGTGAACAGCACTTTTCTCACCCCCGGTATAACCCACTCCGGACGCTCGTTTTTCGTGCCGAAAACAACCTCATTGTTTGGGTCGCTTCCTAGAACGGTGGCGACATGGCGGAACTGCGCTGGGAAGTTAGGGTGAAGGAAGAGGATTCGCATGGTGTTGGCAAAAACTGACGCTTGCTTGGTAAATGGACATCTATAAACTAAACCGAAAACCCCACAAAGCTTGTGCCAGGTTAGGGGTGAGAAAACGTGATGCCAAAATTTTCCTCTAGGCGCTGGTTGTGGGGCTGGAAATACTCTCTCAAATAACGTTGGGTTGAATCGCCGATCGGAGGGTATTCTCCTGCATTGTACTTCCTGTACTCAGGCAGCCGGCAGTCCGGCAGCCCCAGGAACTCCAGCACCTGCTTGACGCTTTCAGCTGGATTGGCGTAAAAATATTCGCTTTTCAAAATTAAGAATTGTTTTTTGGGGAAGAGTTCCATCCAGCTAAGCAGCTGCTCAGCGTATGCGCCCCTTGACAGGTAAGTGCAGTGCTGGTGATTGAAGCTGTAGTAAGTCTCATCTGCTAATATCTTCTCTGTTTCTCCCTGGAGCCTTTCCGGTTCGAGCGCGATGGCGTCCTCAAAGGACAGCTTCTCATATCCTAGCCTAACTTCATGATGGTAGTGCGACCACGCTCTGGCCACCGGCTCGCGCAGCAGGACTATGAGTTTGACCTCGGGAAACAGCCGCCAGACTCGCTGCGCCACCAGGGGGTGAAAGATATAGTAAGGGCTCGACTCGCCGGTGAGCCACCCAGCGCCGGCGGTGCGGCTAGGAAATTTCTCCAGATACCAGTCAACTCCTTTACTGAAGAACAGGTCAAAAAAATGCACCTCTTTTTGTGCAGCCGTTCGAATCTGGGGGTGCTGGCTGAGATAGTGATAGAGCGATGTCGTCCCACACTTTTGGGCACCAATAATCAGGAAATCTGGCATGGCGGTAGCTTTAACAGTGAATTCTCCTTTGTAGTAGGGCTTCAG
>CAZJNL010000158.1:0-5588 GCA_964546515.1 uncultured Oscillatoria sp. | reverse complement strand
CCCAAAGTTTGTAGTAGGGCTTCAGCCCAAAGTTTGTAGTAGGGCTTCAGCCCAAAGTTTGTAGTAGGGCTTCAGCCCAACCGACGCACCCCACCCCCCTCTCACACATTTATACTGTAGTCTTCCCGATCCCTGGTTAAATTCGGGCTGTAGCAAGGATCGTGAGCGATAACATTTTTCCACTTGCGCCGCATGCAGTCTATCTCTTTCGCAAATCTCGCTTGCTTTTCCGGAGTGTCCTCAAACCCCCGACTCTTCGATTCGTAATGATAAAGCACTACATGAGGCAGGTAAATATTCCTGTACCCTCTTTCGGCAATTTTCAGGCACATGTCAATGTCGTTGAATGCTATCTGCAACTCTTCCTCAAACCCGCCCACTTCCTCAAAGACTTCCCGCCGGCACATTAAACAAGCCGCTGTCACCGCCGAATAGTTATTCACCGTCTGTAGCTGATAGTAGTACCCCGGCGAGTTGGGAGGAAAGTGCTTGTGACTGTGACCGGCAACTCCTCCAAGTCCAACTACCACACCGGCATGTTGAATGGTGCTGTCCGGGTATAACAGTAAAGCGCCCACAGCTCCAATGCAGGGTCTTTGAGCCTGCTCCACCATAGCATTCACCCAGTCCGCAGCCAGCACCTCCGTGTCGTTGTTCAAAAACAGCAGGTACTTCCCCTCACACTGCTTTACCGCATAATTATTAATCTTAGAGTAATTAAAAGGAATATCCATCACCTCACACCGAAATCGATTCGGCTCCCTGGTGCGCCACTTGTCGATGACATCCGCTGTTTCTTGTTCGGTGCTGCCGTTATCGATGACCAGCACTTCATAGTTAGGATAAACCGTTCGCTCAAAAATCGAAGTCAAGCACTGGTTTAAAATGTCTCCCAAATTCCTTGTGGGAATAATTATGGTGACAAGGCTGTAATCTTGGATGTAGTAGCGAACAATCGTGTGACCGCCCGACGTCAGCGTCACCAATCCAGGTTCGGAGCGCCGGGAAATGGCTTCTGTTATCGCCTTAACAGCTGCATCTGTCGCGTAAGTTTTGTTTTCTATATCAGAAGCAGTTGAAGCGGGGTGAATCCGCCAGTGATAGAGAATCTGTGGAATGTGAAAGATTTTGTCTGTTTTTTCGGTTAGCCTCAAAACCAGGTCGTAATCCTGACTGCCCTCACAGCCTGCTCGAAAGCCACCTATCTCGCTCACGAGGGAGCGCCGGTAGGTGCCCAAATGGCAGGTGTACATCCTCGACAGGAACGAGTCGGGACACCAATCTGGCTTGAAGAAAGGGTCTCTCAGCTGATTGCTCTCGTTAATCTTGTCTTCATCAGAATAGATCATATCCGCCTCCGGATGCCGGTTCAGCAATAGGGCAACTTCATACAGGGCATCCGGCGTCAGCAAGTCGTCATGATCCAGCAGCGCCACAAAATCGCCGGTGGCGATTTCTAGGGCTGAGTTAGAGGCGCGGGAAATATGGCCATTCTCCGTCCTGAAAACTACTTTTATCCGCGAATCTCTAGCCGCATACTCTTTTAATATGTGCTTGACGTGAGGAACCGTTGAAGCGTCATCCGCCACGCACAACTCCCAGTAAGAATAGACCTGATTGATCACCGACTCAATCGCCTCGTGGAGAAAACGCGCCGGCGTGTTGTACACCGGCATAATAATGCTGATGACCGGCTTATAATTAAAAATCTCCACCGTTGCCGCCATTTTGCGCAGGTCTGCAGGGCGAGGGAAGTTCTGCTTCAGCCATATCTGATATGTATCTTCAGGGTGAGTAATTGCGGGAGCCACCTCCACAGGAGCCGGCGTATCATCTAGCTTCAGATACAGTTTCTTGAACACTTTAGCCCAGGCATGCCGTGTTCCTCTCGTTCTCCAAATATCAGACAGCTGCTTTATCCGTGACAGCACACGTTTAGACCGCGAGACAGCATTTTCAAACATCAGTCTGTAAACCTATAAACTTGTTCGCCTACCCGAAGGACATCAGGGGATGTCACTACACGCTTAAGCGTCAGCTCCCAAACCCATGACCTTTTTTAGCTTAAACCACTGCGTCCGCAACTTCCAGAATTTGCTCGTCTGCATAGCGGCGAGCGTCGCTTGTGACGCCTCCAGTGCGGACTGCTTTTCTTGCAGTTCCCTCTGCGATCGGGCCAATTCCCCCTCCCAGTGGGTCTGGGTCTGCTGCAGCTGAGTCTGGCTTTGCTCCAGCTGGGTCTGGCTTTGCTGCACCTCACTTCGCGCCTTGAGCAGCTCTCCCTGCAGCCCGATCTGCTTTTGCTGCGCTTGCTCCAGCTGGCTCTGCGAGCGCTTCAGTTCGGCTTGCAGCGCCGCCTGAGTTTGCTGCAGCCGGCTCTGCGACTGCTCCAGCTCCGCCTGCACGCCCAGCAGTGCCGCCTGAGTTTGCTGTAGCTGCAGCTGCGCCCTTTGCAGTTGAGCCATCCACTGCGCCTGCGCTTCCTGCAGCTGCTCTCCCGATTTTCCCAATTCCGCCTCAGTTTGCTCCAGCTGCACAAGCAGGCTTTCAGCGCGGGCTTTCTCAGTTAAATAAGCAAACTCTTTGTCCGCCCAAATATTCGCAAAGTTAGTCGCGTAAAGCCCGATATGCTTAGTCGCTATATACCGCAACAGTTGCTTGCAATTTTCAGGAATATTGCAAAAACTCACCATCGAGTCCGAGCGAACCCGATAGTCGAATAATACTTCCGGAATGTGATAAAATTTCCAGCCATTCTCTGCCGCACTTAACCATAAATCCCAGTCTTCATACCCTAATTTCTTTGGAATTTTTGGGTCGTACCCCCCGCACTCTTGCCAAACAACCTTGCGGAAAACAGCACAGGCATCAATATAGTTCCCCCTGAGTATCCTGTTCAGGTCAAAATCGGGGACTGACCTCACCCCCGTCTTGTCTCCAAACAGCTCCGCATCCCCATACACCACGCCCACATCTGGATATCTGTCGAGGATATCAATGGCTTTGGTTATATAATCACCTCTTATCTTATTGTCAGCGTCTAAAGGCAAAATGTATCGCCCCTTGGCCAGTTCGATTCCCTTATTGCGAGCTTGCGCCAACCCCTGGTTGCTCTGCTCGACGACTTGATAGCCACTGTCTTTCAAATAGGTTAAAACTTTCTGAGTCATGGGATCTGTGGAGCCATCATTGACTACGATCGCTTCCCACACCAGCTCGCTGCAACTTTGGACACTAGAAATGGCGTCCAGGATAAATTCACCTTGGTTGTAACAAGGAATCACAACTGATACAGATATCTCATTGCTTGGCAATTCCCCTGAATTATACATCTCTTTTCACTCTCCTAGTGTGGCTCATCTCTAAAACCTGACCGGCAGCATTTTTTTCAGCTTCGCTAACTTGCTGTGCAATTTCCACACCTTCGACATCTTCAGGGTGGCAATCTCTTGCTTCAGCTGCTCGATTTGCGACTTAAGTTCCACTTTCTCTTGCTGGCACCGGCTAGAAATACTCTGAACCTCTAGCTGATTCGCCAAACCTTGCCAGTGCAGCAACAAAGGCAAACTTTCTGCCGGTAAACCCCCAGCTTCTAAAGCTTCAAAAGAAAAATCACTCGGGAAATCCGCTGCCCTATCTAACTCTGCTAGTAAGGAAAAATACTGCGGTGCGATGCGCCGCAAAAGCTGGACGACGGGATGAGTCAAGTTCATGCTCTTAAAAAGGCGATCGTCGTAAATTTCTCGCCAATTGCCAATAGAAAAAATCGCTGCTTTAAGGTTAAGCTTAGTCTCTAGCAGTTCAACCAGCCGGTCTGGCGACTGCAGTAACGTATTAATATTGAGCAGGATGCAGCGTTCTGGATTCCGGCGGTAGAAGTCTAGCACATGCCGGTTATAATACGCCCAAATCCTCAGAGTAAAGTCGGGCCGGTTGTAGAAAATAGGTCGGTTTTGGCGGAGGATAGAATCTGCCACATCCCAGGGGAGCCGGTAAACAAACAAGTATCGCGCCTCAGGAATTAATTCATTCCAAAAATCCAGCATTAAAGACGTGCGCGGATCTTTCCAACCCCAGATTCCCGGATTTTTCTCGCGAGATTGAATTAAATCTTGTGCCGGTTTAACGTAACCTTGAAACTTCTCCCGCTCCAGCCACTCACTTTCCGTCCAGCCCCAGTCTGGCCATCCCGCCTCCCCAGACCGGCAGCTCTCTTGCAGCACCGAGCGCTGAAATTCAAGGAAATCAACATCTTCAAAGTAACCCTTTACATTAAAACAGTCAGCCTCACAGAGATTATCTCCTAAATTCACTCCCATCGCTTTTAGGAAGGAAGCCGTTAGGGATGTTCCCGACCGGTGCATGCCAGTTATTATCAGCGTCGATGCCATTCTTTTTACCACCTCTCTATAGCGTTTATCATATCAGTGCGGTACAGTTTTTGCTTCCTTTGCTTATCCGGGACAGGAGACGCGATTTATCGCGTCTCTACAAAATAAAGGAGCTGTTTACTGTCTTGTTTTGGGGTGCAAAAAGTTTTGCATCATCCTGGTGCCACCCCATTTTATGGCCAGTCCTCTTGAGGCAGCTCATTCATCACTGGCGATGACAGCAAGCGCACCGACTGACCTTTAACCGCCACAAATGTACTCCTGTCGGCTTCCTGTCTGGCTCTCATCACTTCATACTTTTTCACAATCGGGTTGTGACATTCGTAAACAGAACTAAACCCCACACGCGCCAGCAAATTGTACAAGGACGGGCGAGTCAGCCAGAAACTGTTGATATTGTCCACCGATGACCACAGCGACTTCGCCCTTTCCTCCAGAGTCGAATCGGGACTGTGCTCAGCATAAACTCTCCCCCAGTAGCTGTTCCCCTTGTAAGCATAACACTTTTCCGCAACCGCACTCACATGGGTGTCTATTACTGCCAGCCGGTTGCAGACCTCCGCAACGCTTTCCATAAAATGAAAAACATCGGGAGAGTCCAGATGGTAAAATATCCCCAAGCACAAAACCACATCGAACTGGCCGTACTTTTCGGCAGAGAGATTGCGGACATCATCCCGAATAATC
Source organism: uncultured Oscillatoria sp. (assembly GCA_964546515.1). Classification (GTDB taxonomy): domain Bacteria; phylum Cyanobacteriota; class Cyanobacteriia; order Cyanobacteriales; family Oscillatoriaceae; genus Oscillatoria. Next base: position 510 of record CAZJNL010000158.1, on the reverse strand, counting down.
TCAATATTCTCCAGAGAGATAGCCTCCTTGGCAAATCGCGCCTTTTCTACATTAGCTTCTCGCCCTTCTATCGCGACGACCTTCGCGCCCTGAAGTGCCATCTCTATGCCATACAGACCTTCCAAGCAAGCCAAATCTAACACCCGGAGATTTTCAAAAGACTGCCCTGACAAGTCCGCAATCATTTGCGCCACCCGCCTTAACTTGACTTCAGCCCCCGTAATTGCTTCCTTATCAATTGTATAAGTCTCGCCGACAAGCCGGATGTTGTGATTCGTCCACTCCCCAAACTTTTTAACAATTTCTGCTTTCTGGTGCCCTAGGCTATCGCTGTTATTCATCTCAATGTCTCAAAATCGCGTTAGGGGACAGGTCGGCGGTACTGCGGTCAAAAGTATTATAGCAGTTTTCACTTGCGTGGAACACTGTTAGATACCCCCAACGGGCAGTCTCCGTGGGTGGCTTGCCCCTACCCGGGGGGCTAACTTTTCCCCCCCCTTTTTAAGGGGG
>CAZJNL010000157.1:0-8470 GCA_964546515.1 uncultured Oscillatoria sp. | reverse complement strand
GCAGGCGGGTTTCGTCTGATGATCCCGCATCTAGAGCCAGGGTATATTTGCAAAAACGGGATGCTCCCGCTCAAACCGCTACCAGTTTACCTCCCCCCTTCTCTTTTCCCTCTGCGCTCTCTGCGTCTTGGCGGTTCGTTTCCAAACCCCCCCACCCTAATAACAATACACCCCTCCCCAATCCCCCATTTCAACCTATGCCAGACCCACCCTCAAACAAACCCACCGGCAACCCCAAAACCCCCCGCCAGCTCAGTCCCGAAAAATACGCCCGCCTGAGAGCAGAAGCCGCCGCACCCTACCGAGGACTGCGGAAATTTGTGTATCTCGCCTGCGGAGCCTCCGGGATCATCGGTGCCTTCGTCTTCCTGGCCCAGCTAGCCGCCTGCAGGGAAGTTGGCACCGCCTTGCCCAACTTCGCCCTGCAAGTTGGCGTAGTCGCCCTCATGGTTTGGCTGTTTCGCCTGGACAAACCCTCCCGCTGAAGCCCACAGCCCACCGGCCACCCCGCAACATAACTTCACAAATCTTGACAGCGCGAAACAATTCTAAAGAAATCCTTAAGGAAATTAAGATTTTCTTACGGGGCTGTCAGAATAAACTTATACAAATTTTAATGGGGTCAGCCCATATAAAGACCCTAAAATTGAATACCCACAATATTGCTAAAGCGCCAGATCCACATATAGGAGAACTGGCGCTTTGCACTTCTTGGGGGGGGTAAATGGTAAAAATAGTTTTTCGGTGGGGTGCCCGCATCAGTCCCACCTTAGCGGTGCGGAACGTACCGCCCCCGGTCAAGTGATGGGTGGCCCGCACCCCCACCCAGTCAAAGAACGGGAAAAAGAATGGGTCGGTTTTCAGTTCAGTAGGCCAAAGTATCTAAGGTTTCCCGCAGATACCTGAGAACCCGGCTCTCCAAGCTCAGCCCTTGGAGTTGACTGTCGAAATGGCGCTCAGTCTGCCAGCGTTTAAACCCAGAGCTGGTGGCAATCGTCTCAAAGAGACTATCCCAGATTTTATCACCGGCGGCAGATTCGCCCAAGGATGTAGCTTTAGCTTCGTCAAGGGTAGGTAATTTAGCCATACGCATCTCTCAGATAGATAGAGGACTCAGAAGCTTTGCAATGGCTACTGCCACCCTTCCTATTACCACCGGCACCAGCCGAGTGCGGTTGGGGGCAAGCCCGCCTATTTCTTAACGCAATTGTATCTTATCATATCTTTTCTTTCATCTGGCGCATATCCCTAAAAACAGCTCTGGCAGGGCCAAGCTGGGGGCCGGTTCACCCGAAATATCTGCCGGTGGCTTTGGTTATCTGCTTGCCCCGCCCTTACTGTGAGAAGTCAAGCCTGTTAGTAGAGGCGGGCTGACCCAACCTATTTGTGGCCAAACGAAACGCTGTAGGGGCGGGTTCACCCGAAATCTTTGTGGCCAAATGAAGGATGTCAGTAAACCCGCCCCCGCCCCTACCCTCAAGCAGGCGGCTTTTGTCAGGGCGAGAATTCCCAATGCCCAACCCCCCACGCCCAATGCCCATACCCCATTTCAAGTGCCCGAAGCCGGTTTATCTCCCTGAGGTGAGCCGAAGGCGAGCGCCGGCAAAATTTGCTTGACTTGCAGACCAATTATGGTATAATACTGCCGAATTTTTTCTAAGGGTAATGGTTCAGTAGCGGCAAACTTTGCTTCGCTTCTGGCCATCACCAGCGCCACACTCACCGGCACCTGCAAGAACAGATTGCAACCCAGAAAAGCGAGCGCCGCGAGGAGCAGTCCAGCCAGGTGCCATTCTGGCGGAAAGGGAGCGACCGCTGCAGCAATGGGAGCCCAGCGGTACAGAGGCCACAGGGCCAGTGCTAAGAGAGCCGCCGCCACAACAGCCAGGGCCCGGTGAGCCGGTGTTTTGAACAGGCTGAGAGTGCGCCGCCGGTCGGGCGTCAGCTGTTCCGGCTTCATGGCCACAGCCAAAATGCTGAAGATGTAAAACGGGCGTGACAGCTGCATCCAAAGCACCGGCGCAATGCCAAAGCCGGCGACTAAAAGCAACTCCAGCCAGACCGGCAGCAGCGGGGAACCCACTGAAAATCCCAGCAGGCAGAGTTCCAGGAAGATAGGTAGAGCTGCCAGACCGGCAAGATGAACCCACAGAAACGGATCTGACCAGAAATAGCGCATAGGAATTTTAGATTTTAGATTTTAGATTTTAGATTTTAGATTGGCACAGAATCCCAAATCCAAAATCCCAAATCCAAAATTAACTCGGCGAGAGAGTGCGGCGCTTGGTCACCATGCGGAAGGCTTCGATGATGTCGCCCGGGGCCCACTCGTGGAAATTATCCAGGCCAATGCCGCATTCAAAGCCGGCGTTGACTTCTTTGACGTCATCTTTGATCCGTCGCAGGGAGTCGAGGGTTCCTTCGTGGATGACATTGTTGCCTCGGCGCACGCGAACTTTGCTGTTGCGGACAACCTTGCCGTTTTGTATGTAGCAACCGGCAACGGCTCCCTTGCCAGACGCGAAGACGGCACGCACTTCAGCATGGCCCAGGGCTTCTTCAACCAACTCTGGCTCCAGAAGACCTTCCATCGCGCCTTGGATGTCGTCGAGCAGCTTGTAGATGATGTTGTATTCGCGCACATCCACACCAGCTTGGTCAGCTGCTTGTCGCGCACCGGAAGCCAAGGTAGTGCTGAACCCAACGATCACCGCATGCGAAGCTGCTGCCAGATCCACATCAGTTTCTGTGATTTCGCCGGCGGCTGCCAGCAGGACGCGGATTTGCACCTCATTTTGAGGCAGCTGCTGGAGAGCTCCGAGGAGTGCTTCCACAGACCCTTGGACATCTGCTTTGAGGATGAGGTTGAGTTCTTTCAGCTGGCCTTCCTTAGCTTGTTGGGAGAGGCCGCTGAGGGTTACCCGGCGAGCCGCCATTGCTTGCTGCAGGCGAGACTGGCGGTTTTCTTCCTCGCGCTGGTCTGCGATAGCGCGAGCTTCTTTTTCATCCAAGAACACCTCGAACTCGTCGCCCGCTGCCGGCACGGCATTCAAGCCCAAGACTTCCACGGCGAAGGAGGGAGTTGCGGCTTCCACCTTTCTGGCCCGGTCATCGAGCATCGCCCGCACCTTACCGAACGCCGAGCCTACCACGAGTACGTCGCCCACTCGCAGGGTGCCATTTTGCACCAGCAGGGTGGCCACCGGCCCGCGAGCCTTATCCAGGTTGGCTTCGATCACCGTACCTTTTGCTGGCCGGTTGGGGTTAGCGGAGAGTTGTTCCACCTCTGCCACCAGCAGGATCATTTCCAGGAGGGTATCGAGGTTTTCGCCTCGGATCGCGCTCACCGGCACCATAATCGTGCTGCCGCCCCACTCTTCTGCCACCAAGCCGTATTCGGTCAGCTCTTGCTTGACGCGCTCCGGCTGGGCCCCTTCTTTATCGATTTTGTTTATGGCCACTACGATTGGCACTTCAGCGGCTTTGGCGTGGCTGATAGCTTCTACCGTTTGGGGGCGCACCCCATCATCGGCGGCCACCACCAGCACGGCGATGTCGGTCACCCGCGCCCCGCGAGCCCGCATAGCGGTGAAAGCTTCGTGACCCGGCGTGTCCAGGAAGACCACCTGTTCTACCGAGCCATCGTGTTCCACATCCACGTGGTAAGCGCCGATGTGCTGGGTGATGCCGCCCGCTTCTCCTTGGGCCACCTTTGTTTTGCGGATAGTGTCCAGCAGGGTAGTTTTGCCGTGGTCTACGTGACCCATAATCGTCACCACTGGCGGACGCAGCTGCAGGTTTTCCATATCTTCCGCATCCAGCATTTCCGTGGTCTTGCGGGCTTCTGACTCTTCTGCGGCTGTTTCCACCTCCACTCCCAGTTCTTTGGCCACCAGGGTTGAGGTTTCCAGATCCAGCGTTTGCGTGATATTGACCGCCATTCCTTTGAAGAACAGGAGCTTGACGATGTCCGTTTCCGGAACTGCCAGCTTTTCTGCCAGTTCCCGAACCGTCATGCTGTTCATCAGAACCACCCGGTCTGGGAGCTGTTTCTTTTCAAGCTGTTCGCGGCGGTCGCGGCGAGACATTTTTGCCCCTCCCTCACTGGTGGGGCGGGCCGCATCTGATTTTTTCCCTTTTGCAGCGCTGGCTCGTGCCGGTGCGGCTGCTGCCGGTTTAGCCGCTGCCGGACGTGCCTTTTGCTTTGGCGGACGGGCGATGGAAAGGCTGACTTGGACTGTTTCGGGCAGTTCGTCCAAATCGCTGACCAAGTCCTCATCGTCCTCTTCAATGGGTTTGGTGCGACGTTTTGTCTTCGTGCCTGCTTTCGCGCCTTTTTCCAGCTCTTGCAACTCTTCTTCCTCGTCCTCCCGTTTCTTGGCCTTCTTCGGCGGGCGCGGGGGCGCTGGTTTGGCCAGCAGTGCCGGCGTTTCTGATTCTTCCTCTTCTGTTTCTCGCTCCGCTTCTCCTGGAGCTGTTTCCTGTGGAGGAGCGTTAGGGCGTATCAGCTGGGGCCGCACCAGTTCTGCTGGCCGCTTAGGTTTAGCCTTAGCCGGCCCGGGTACAGCAAAGACCGCTGTCCCTACGGCTGCCGCTGCTACTTTGGGCGTGGAAGCTGGTGTTGGGGCGGACGTGGCCGTTTGAGCCGTTGCCGGTGCGGGCGCGGTCGCTTCCGTCTTTTTCGGTTTAGGAACCGGACGATTTTCCTTCGCCTGCATCGGGCTGCCCGGCCCTGGCGCTGCTGATGGTCTTACTGGAGGTGCAGCCAGTTTTGGCCCTTCTGGAGCCTTTGCTGCCGGTTTAGCCGGTTTTGACTCTTTGGGCTGGCTGGGGGGCTGGACAATTTCAGCGCTCGCCTGCTTGGGCATTGCCTTTTCTGCTTCTTTTTCCGAGCCTGACTGTGCAGCACCTGCTGTTTCGGGTTGGTTGGGTCTAACTGGCCGATTGAGCATTGCCGGCTTACTTATTTGTTGAGGCCGTTTATTGCTGGGCGGTTGAGGTTGCACTAACACCTGTGGGCTTGCTTCGCTACCGCTAGGGGGCGACTTGGGGGAAGATCGGGATGTGTGTTGGCGCACTTCCAGAATCTGCTGCGGCTTTTGACCTGTTGGCTTTGCGCCCGATTCTGGCTGTTCCGTGCGGCCCTTATGTTTAGCTGGGGCTGACTTACTGTGAGAGGGGTGGCTGGCTACATATTGGTCGGCGTAGGCGCGAATGCGTTCCGCATCTGCCGAGGCTATCGTGCTGCTGTGGCTTTTGACTGCAATGTTGAGCTGTTCGCAAACTGCCAAGATGTCTTTGTTATCCAAATTTAATTCCCGTGATAGTTCGTAAATTCTGACTTTGCCGTTGTTCATCCACTTTTCCCTCTCAAATCCGACCGATTGTCACCGGTGGCCCCACTGTCCTAACGGCGACTGCATCCAGTTGAGGTGTCTCATCTGGTAAGGCGCGTGGCACCGCTGCCCGGGGGGGAGAAATCTCCGCCCCTACTGACAAGGGACGAAAAACGCGCATAAAGTCTACCGAGGCTCGCCTCTCCAACAAGGTGATTTAGCTGTCCCCCTGTTGCAGAAGCACCTTTCTAATTTAATCGTCGCACAAATCTTTAGGGACTTGTGGGGGGGCTTGATTGCGGTTTTGGTTAACAGTGCAATTGAGTGGGGTTGTGGCGACGGGCTGCTTCTGGCGTTGAAGGAGCGGCCAAATCGCTTTCAGCCGGAAGCGCCCAGCGCTAAGAAAAGGGGAGCAGGTAAGTGCCGCAGACTCTATAATCTGTGGCTCTGTGCCCGCCTCTCAAAAGCTGGCACTGGTCGCTTCAGGCAGGCAGCAAGCTGGACAAACGCTGCCACAATATTTGGTACACCTCGGTCGGTACGGATGTTTTGAGCGCTCGCCCCAGTCGATTTTTTTTCTGAGCTGCAGCTAAGCAACTCGCTTGAGGGCAAAGGTAGGCCGAACGCCCCAAGCCTCGATCTAATTTTAAATGATTGGACGGACTGACTCTTACAACTCGCCAGAATTCTTCTTTATCAGCCACTTGGCGGCAACTAATACAGCGACGCATGTTCGGTTTCATCTCTTTTCCGGCGGACGCGGCACCCGCCCTCATGGGAACAAAGTAGGGCTCAGGCAGGAAAGCCCCCCTCTAACGGGTGTTACGCGCTCGCCCGGTAAGGATCTGACCTGTCCCCCGACGCTCAACCCAAACAACCGAATGGTAGAGCGTCGGGGGGGTCACACCTGCTCCCCTGCTTTTGAACCAAAGCCTTACTGATATTTTAAGCTGCTGCCTGCTTTCTGGAGTGCGGCTTCCTTAGGTAAAAACCCCCGTCGAAACGGTTTTTTCGTCAAGAGCAGCCACTGACCGAGCTTTGCTTGCGGGCTGCTCTTCAAATTCGTCTTCTTCTGGTTCAGCTTCCGACTCGGAGCGGAACGCCTCAGCTGCTGCTTCCTTGCGGCTTTCCGCAACGGGATCGTACTTAGCGCTATCTTTGATATCAATCTTCCAGCCGGTCAGGCGGGCTGCTAGACGGACGTTCTGCCCTTCTTTCCCGATGGCCAAACTGAGTTGGTCCTCAGGGACGAGGACGTGGGCTTGGCGCAGATCGGGAGCGACTAAGCGCACCTCGTCCACCTTTGCTGGGCTGAGGGCGTTGGCAATATAGGTGGCTGGGTCTGGCGACCAGCGGATGACGTCAATTTTTTCGCCTCGCAGCTCATTGACCACCACCATGATCCGCGATCCCCGCGCTCCTATGCAAGCTCCCACCGGATCGACATCTCTTTCGAGGGTATCGACGGCAATTTTAGTCCGGGGGCCCACATGACGGGAGGGAGGATTGGCTTCCCGCGCCACCGCCACAATCCGGACGATCTCATCTTCTATTTCTGGCACCTCGTTGGCAAACAGGTAGACCACTAAACCGGCATCGGCTCTGGAAACCAGCAGCTGTGGCCCCCTGTGGGGAGTGTCGGAAACTTTTTTCAGGTAAACCTTGAAGGTGGCATTGGCCCGATAATTGTCGTTGGGCAGCTGTTCCCGCTTGGGGAGTTCGGCTTCCACTTCTGGCTGGCCAAACCCGCTGCTGACGGCCACGATCGCGGATTGCCGCTCAAACCGCAGCACCCTAGCCGGCAAGACAGTTCCTTCTAGGTCTTGGAACTCCTCTTGAATCAACCTCCGCTGCTGGTCTCGCAGCTCTTGGGCCAGCACCTGCTTGGTCTGTATGGCAGCCATGCGACCAAAATCTCCCTGCTCTGGTGTGACGTCTAGGATGACGGTGTCCCCAGGCAGCGCCTCAGCCGCCACTTTCCGCACCTCTTCCAGGGCTATTTCATGATCTTGGTTGCTGACTTTATCCACAATCGTCTTTGTGGAGAGGATGCGAAACCCTTCTTCTTCCACGTCGAGGTCTACTTCAAAATTGTCGAAGTAGTTTTCATCAAAATTGGGGGCCTCGAGTCGCTGGGTGCGCCGGGAGCGCTCGTATCCTTTCAGGATCGCTTTTCGCAGGGCTGCGACCACTGCATGTTTTGGTAAATTTCGCTCAGAGCTGATGCTGTTGATCATCTCTTTGAGCCCGGGTAGGGGAACCATTGACATAGAAACAAAAACCTCCGTAAATCAGTTTTTAGTTTTTAGTTTAGCCATCACCTGTCATGCAATCGTGCAATCATGCTTGACAGTTGGCGTCAAGCGACAGACGACCGGACTGGGTGGGCACGCCGGACTGGAAACGCCGTGAGGTTTCTGGGAACCAGAGACTCAAGGCGTTTGGACTTGGGACGCCCGGACTGAGAAATGAATTCTGAATTCTGAACCCTAAATTCTCATTCAAAATTCAAACGGCAAAATTCCCAATAAACTGCATATCCTCAGCGCCCCTCACGACTCCTCGTTTTCAAGCGCCCGAACGCCCCTAATAGCTGAAAGCTCTGACGCAGAAAAGCTTATAGCTGCTGATGCCAGATGGCCGCTAGCTGCTAGCGCTAGCTACAAATCATCGCCGTTCGTTCAGCTGAACGCTGGTAATTAAGGGGCGAGGAATGGCGATGGAGCGACCTTTTTGGTTGAGGTAAACTGCTGTCTCATCCCGGCGAATCAGTTGCCCTGTCCACTCTTTATGACCCTCGTGAGGCTCAGAAGTTTTGACAGTAACGGCAAACCCTTTAAAGGATATAAATTCGCGGTCTGCTGTCAGCTGCCTGGATATACCGGGACTAGAAATCTCCAGCACATACGCATCGGGAATCATGTCTGCGGCATCTAATGTTGCCTCCATTGCCCGACTCATCCGCTCGCAGTCATCCAGACTGGTATCTTGCTGGAGGTTGCGGATGTCCACGCGCAGCACCGGCGGATTTTGGTTGGTGTGAAAAACCGCCCCGACCACTTCCAAACCGAGAGACTCTGCAATGGGAGTGGCCAGATCGATGATTTGTGGGATCAGGGGATGAGTCATGGGAC
>CAZJNL010000156.1:0-8477 GCA_964546515.1 uncultured Oscillatoria sp. | reverse complement strand
GCATTCAAACTCACCAGCAGACACTTGTGGGAGTGCCGGTGATAGAAATCAAGGAGGTGCCGGTTGTAGAATTTCCACGCTCGCAAGGCGGATTCAGGTCTTTCGTTGAAAAACGGGATGTTTAGCCGTAAAATAGAATCAGCCACATCCCAGGGATAGCGATAGACAAACAGATATCGCCCCTCAGGGATGATCTGATTCCAGAAGTCTAACAGCAAACAGGTGCGGGGATCTTTCCACCCCCAAATACCCGCATGGTTTTGCCGGCATTTGACTAATCGCTCAGCCTGTTCCCTGTAGGTTTCTATCTGCTGCCGGTGCAGCAACTCACTTTCTGTCCACCCCCATTCCGGAAAGCCGGTTTCCCCCGCACGACAGCAAGCTTTTAGAATTGAGCGCTGCAATTCCATAAAATCAACATCTTCAAAGTAACCTTTGGGATTCCCATAGTTTCCTGGCAGGAGTTTCTCTCCCAAATCTATCCCAATCGCTTGCAAAAAGGCAGCTGTCAGGGAAGTTCCCGAACGGTGCATGCCGGTGACAATCAGCACTGATGGCTGTTTTTCAACTTCTGACATTAACTCACTCCCCATCCTTCTGAACATGTACAATAGCAGTGATAAACCCGGTTTCTGGCCCGGTTTCTGGCCCCATTCAGCCTTAACTGACTAACAAGATAGCACAGTTGACCGCAATTGAATGTTAACTTTTGCGAAGGTTGGGGAGCCGGTTCTGCCAAGCCGCCGAGTGCGGGGCTGCTGAGTTTGGTAGCGGCCAACAGGTAGCGATATGCGTTAGTACATCTTATCCTTCCTTGGCGCTCTTGGCGTCTTGGCGGTTTATAAAATCACTGCATCTCCAACAGCAGGTCTAAGCTTTAATACTTTTTTTATAAAACCTAAAAAAAATGGCTATTTTTAGGGTATAATTTGGAACAAACAGCCCGTGACAAGCGAGACGCCTGGAGAGGACAGGCGAGACGCCTGTCCTACGGGGTTTGGATTGTAGGGAAGAAAATTATGGCGCTTTTTCAGGGCAGTTCTATAGATGACCTTTTGACTGGGGGAACCGAGGCTGACAGCATATTTGGGGGTGACGGTAATGACACCCTATTGGGCGGCGGCGGTGCGGACACGGCTGATGGGGGTGCGGGAGATGACATTATTTCTGCCAGCGATTTCTCTGTGTTACTGGGCGGCACCGGCAACGACACCCTTTCTAGTGGCCCTAGCAACAATACTTTAGAGGGGGGCGAAGGGGATGACAAGCTCTCGCTGGAAGCCCCCACCAATCCCAACAGCAGTCGCAACATCAACAACGTCCTCCGGGGGGGTGCGGGAGACGACACATACACCTTGACGCCTGGTGGAAATCAGATTCAAGATACTGCCGGCACGGATACCCTTATCCTGCTAGACGCCAACAAGCAAAACATCACCCTGTCACTAAATCAGTTGCTGCGCCTCGGTAATAACTTGGCGCTCGACTTCAACTCTGACGGAGTGGCTAACTCAGCGGATGATTTGCTGATTTTAGACTTCTTCACAGAAGAACAGACGGTTGGCGGTGTCGGCTTTATCGAAACCGTCGGGAATCTCTCAGGAAACGACATTCTCACCAATGTCACCCTCTCTGGCACCACTTCCGGCACTTCCGGCACCACTTCCGGCATCGGCACGACTATTCCGCCCGGCGGCACCACCACCGACACCACTTCCAGCACTTCCAGCACTTCCAGCACTTCCAGCACTTCCAGCACTTCCAGCACAGACACTACTCCGGGGGGCGGCGTTACTTTTATCCCCCCTAGCAGCAGTGGTACTGTTCCCAGTATAGGAACCGACGGCGCGGACAACCTTATTGGCACTGACGGTGCGGATAATATCCGGGGCAACCAGGAAAACGATACCCTGCAGGGTTTGCTAGGAAACGATATCCTGACGGGAGGTGACGGAGACGACTTGATCGGCGGCAATCAAGGCAATGACTTTGCAGATGGGGGTGCCGGCAGCGATACCGTCACTGGCGGGAAAGACAGTGACACCCTCTTGGGCAACAGCGGCAATGACATCTTGCTGGGCAATTTGGACGCCGATACCCTTTCTGGGGGCGATGGCGGCGACACCCTCAACGGCAACCAAGGCAACGACTACCTTGATGGGGGTGAAGGCGGCGATGTCTTGTATGGAGGAAAAGATAATGATATCATTATCGGGAACTTTGGCGACGATATCATCCGGGGCGATCAGGGAATGGATACCGCCTTTGGCGGCGACGGTGACGACTCAGTTTTCGGCAATCAAGGCGACGACATTCTGGATGGCGGCAGCGGCAGCGACACCCTCAGCGGCGGGAAAGACAACGACACCTTCACCGGCGGCACTGGCAACGACTTCCTCAGCGGCGACATTGGCAACGATCGCCTCACCGGCGTCGATCCCACTGCTGCCAATCCGGGATTGGGCGAAATTGACACCCTCACTGGCGGTGTCGGTGCCGATACCTTCGTGCTGGGGGATGGCAGCAACGCCTACTACAATGACGGCAATAATGCCGGTGCCGGTTTGAATGATTACGCTTTGATTGTTGACTTTGAACTCAGCGATGATGTCTTCTTGCTGCGCGGCAGTGCTTCTAACTATCAGCTGTTCGCCTCCCCACTGGCGAATGCACCCGGCACAGCTATTTTCCAGACAGGTGCCGGTGAGGCTGAACTGATTGCTATTGTGCGAGATGCTTCCAACCTAAGTCTTGCCGGTGGCTATTTCACGTTTCTCTAAACCTTAGGCTTTCTCAGGTTTGATTGTGTGGAAAATCCGGCGGCATCCGCCGCAGTATTTTTGTAATATATGCCGGGCTTCAAGCCAAAATTATCCGAGAACTCTCCACCAAGAAACCAGGAAACTTTAAGAAACCTGGTTTCTGGCCGCCGCGAGGTTTCTAGCCGCCGCCATGTTAGGCTTAATGATGCCGGCCTAATTAATTTGCTTTTCTTACTCCCCCTCTCCCACAAGGGGAGAGGGGGCTGGGGGGTGAGGGGGTTGCAGTTAATCCACGGAACATGATATAATTTTTTTGGGGGGGTTCGCAGAGCTTGTGCGGTGCGTTCCCCAGGGGGGAACACACCCTACTTATTACTTATTGTGGGAGAGGGGGTTGAAGCGTTCGCAGAGCTTGTGCGGTGCGTTCCCCAAGGGAGAACACACCCTACTTATACAGTCAAAATTTGACCTCGGTTTCAGCAAGTTTATCGGCGGCGATCGCATACCAAACCTGCTGCCACATCTCTGCATTGAGAGTCTGCCCCCGCAGTTCTGGAAACAGCTTGTAGAACCGCTCATCAACCTGACGTTTGAAAGTGGCTTGCTTGACTTTCCCCTTCACTATTTCAAAGTCTTGTGGGGTATAGCGCCCCAACTGGCTGCGAGCTTTTTCACTCAGGTTGGCCCGCTCTAACTTAGCCAGCAAGTTATCAGCAATCTCGCCCCACTGTTTTCGCCAATAAGCATCTTTTGACGAACTTGTCAAGAGACGCCCCCGAAGGATGGGGTGCCGGTCATAGAAAAGTTGATTCACCAGGCGATTAAAAAACTGTTCGGGAATTTGCAAGGTTTGGCGGCGAACAAGAATCTTTGTCCGGCGCTCCTTTTCTGTGAGACTTAGGGAGGCAACAGGTGTCTCAGGGGTATCTGAATTTAAATTGGGAACTGTCCGAGAGCTAATCACAGCGAATAAAACTAAGCCGGTAGCAATGGCTGCCATTTGGCGCAAAGGATACCGATTGGCAGGGATGGTAAAGAAGGGAATGCAGGTTTGGGGCGGGTTGGGGTTGCTGGGGGTAGCGGGAATGTTTGCCGGCACTTCAGGAATGGCAGCCGGTTGGGGCGCAACCACCAGGGTTTTTAGCTGCGACAGGTTGGTGGGTAGAGCCGGTGGCACCGCTTGCAGAGCTCGCATCACTTCACCGGCATCCTGGTAGCGCTCGCTGGGGCTGTGAGCCAGCATTTTATTGAGCACCGCCTCCAGAGTCTGGCCCAGCTTAACTTCCTCGCGCCAGCGCCAAACCGCCTTAGAACTGTCGTACAATTCTTGAGGTTCCTTGCCGGTTAGCAAAACCACAGCCGTTACTGCCAAGGCGTACAAGTCACTGCACCGGAAAGCGCGTCCCAGACGCATCTGTTCCTCTGGGGCGTACCCGGGCTTGCCCAGCTGAGTGGAGATGGCAATCAGCTGGGCAAACTGAGATAGGGCAGATGTCGCCACTTGCTTGACGCAGCCAAAGTCTATCAGCACCGGCAGCCGGTCAGAAAAACGCAAAATCAAGTTCTCCGGAGAGATATCGCGGTGAATCACCCCTTGCGAGTGGATGTAGTGCAAAACCGGCAGCAAATCCAGCAGCAGCTTCAGCACCTCCCCCTCAGTAAACCCCTCGTCGGCATTAAGCAGATCGCGGCAAGTTTGCCCCCCCACAAAGTCCTGCACCAAAAATAGGCGTTCAGATCCGTCCATCTCGCACCGGCACAGTTCTCGGAAGCGGGGAATCTGCGGGTGCTGCAGCTTGTAGAGGACAGAAGCTTCCCGCTCAAACAGTTCTTGGGCTTTTTGCAAAGCGCTGGGGTTTTGCACTTGGGGCGCGAATTCCTTGAGAACGCAGAGTTCGCCAAACCGGTGGGTATCTTCAGCCAGATAAGTGCGCCCAAAGCCGCCCTGTCCCAGCTGGCGCACCAGGCGGTAGCGAGAAGACAGAATTATCTGGCAACCGGACGCGGCAACAGGGGGGGGAGCTGAAAATTCCGCCTGCAGCTTCTCCCCACACTGGCTGCAAAAGCGATGGCCGGTTGGATTATTATGTCCTTTAGTGCAAGTGCGGGGCACCATCTCTTTGACTTTCCTGCCAAGCTTCAGTAGATATAGTAATTGTACGGAGATTATCCAAACGGGTCGGGACTAATCCCTTCCACAAGCAGGCGTTATCCCCCGTGCTGCCAATCCAGTCATCGGCCTGGTGCAGGCACCGACCGGCAGTGCCGGTTTGAGTCAATCTCGAAAATGGCTGTTAATTGTAAGACTTTACCCGCAATAATGCAAGTGCCGGTTTGAGCGATTGTGGGGAGATCGCCCCCTGACACCGAGAGCGAGAATGTGATTTACTAGGGCAGTGAAGCCCCTGACTGTCAGCCGGTGACATCACAGAGAATTATTTGAAAGGAAGAGGAGCGGATTGGAGAGCGGCAGGCGCGGATAGTAATCTGTGTTTTGCTCTCCGTCTCTCCCGCCGTACTGCGCGGTGCAGGGGGAGGGGGTGAAAAATTAATTGCGGGCAGGGGAATTAACCGGACTTGATATCACTTCCCCTTTGGCTAACAGCTGCCAAACTGCGATTCACCACCCACAATTGTATTGCCCGCTGTTATTGTGTAAAGAAATCGGAACGCTTCTCAATATGACCTCGACCGTTGAAACGAATTCTGGAAAATCCAGCGAGACTCAAACCGGCATCGGTGGCACTGTTCAAGAATATCTGTGGACTTGGAAAAAGCGCCAGCTGAAGGTGATTTACGAAACCCTCGGAGAGGGGACGCCGATATTGCTGCTTCCAGCCTTCAGCACCGTTTCCACGCGCTCCGAAATGCGGGGACTGGCAGAACGCTTGGCACCTGAGTTTAAAGTCGTGGCAGTGGATTGGCCCGGGTTTGGCAGCTCAGATCGCCCCTCTGTCTACTATCAGCCGGCACTGTACCGCCACTTTTTAGCGGATTTCGTCAGAGACAACTTTACTGAACCGGTAGTCGTTATGGGAGCAGGTCACGCCGCCGGTTACATCATGCAGCTGGCGGGGCACAAACCGTCGGTGTGGTCCTGGGTGGTGTTAATTTCCCCAACCTGGCGCGGTCCTATGCCGACAGCAATGGGCGAAAACCGGTGGCTCTACCGAATCCTCAAACATCTGGTGTATTTGCCGGTGGTGGGTCAGATCCTCTATTTCCTGAATACCTTACCCCCCTTCCTCAGCTTCATGTACCGCCGCCACGTTTACGGCAACCCCAATAACATAACCCGCAGCCTGATTAAACAAAAACTGGCCACCACTGGCAAAGGAGGGGCGCGATTTGCTTCCGCAGCTTTCGTCACCGGCTCCCTCGATCCAGTGAGCAGTCGCAGCCAGTTCCTGGAACTGTTCCAGCCCTTGCCGGTGCCCGTTCTGGTGGCCATAGGCGAGCAAACCCCTGCCAAATCCCGTATGGAAATGGAAATGCTGGCCAGTTTCTCAGCCGTGCAGAAGTGCTGGCTCCCCGGTTCTTTGGCGCTCCATGAAGAATACCCAGATGCCCTGGCAGATATTCTACTGCCCTTTCTCAAAAAATTTCTCTCGCGCCACAATTATCCGACCGCCGACGAGTAGCTGAAAATCCGCGCCTCCTTTGATTTTTTTCAATTTGGCTTGCCGCAAAGGCGAGTTAGAGGTTAAGATTGTAAAACACAGTCGGTTCTGGTGGGGGTCAGCCACCAGACGCAAGGGGGAAAGTCCGGTGCGAGTCCGGCGCTGTCCCGCAGCTGTAATGAGACTCCCCGTCTCTGAGTCAGAATGCCCGCCGACTTTTAGGTTCCTTTTCCACATATCTGCGAGGTACAGATTCTATTGAGAATTTCCACAATCAGTCAGTTTAGCGGTGCCAAAACCGGCACCCGAAACCCCAGGGCAAAGTTTCCACACACCTCCGGTTAGAGGGCATTCGCACAATAGGGCTGTAACTTGGCGTGGCGGACACTTGTCCTGCCATCTCATTTCTTCATGTCAATCCAATCTTTCTTTTGTCAACTCTGAGCGATTAGCTATTAGCACTTAGCTTTATCTTGTCGCTAATAGCGCCAGGATATCCCTTGATGAAACCACAACACACATTATTTGTTTGCACCACCTGCGCCTCAGTTTGGCGGGACGGAAAACGGCAAGGTACAAGCGGCGGCGAGCAACTTCTCGACCGGCTGTCCCACCTCGCGCAAACCTGGAACTTGCGAGATGATTTTCCCATTCAGCCGGTCGAGTGCATGAGCGCCTGCAGCCACTCCTGCACCGTCTCATTTGCCTCTCCTGGAAAATACACCTATCTCTTTGGCGACTTACCAGCCAGTGCGGAAACCTTGCCCGAAATATCGACTGCCGTGCTACAATGCGCCAGTCAATATTTCGCCAAACCAGACGGTCTTCTCCCCTGGTCAGAACGCCCAGAACCCCTGAAAAAAGGTATAATAGCCAAAATTCCACCCCAACCCCAACCAACTAATACCTAATTTCTTCTTCCTCGGCGGCCTCTGCGCCTCGGCGGTTCATTCATTCTTTTCTTCCATGAGTGCAAAAATACCCGTTACCGTAATCACCGGCTTTCTAGGAGCTGGCAAAACCACCCTGATTCGCCACCTGCTGCAAAACAATCAAGGCCGCAAAATTGCCGTTCTCGTCAACGAATTCGGCGAAGTCGGAATAGATGGAGAACTCCTGCGTTCCTGCCAAGTCTGCGACGAGGAAAGCGACGCCCCCAGCAACATCGTTGAACTCACAAATGGCTGCCTGTGCTGCACCGTTCAGGAAGAATTTCTCCCCACCATGCAGCAACTTCTCAAGCGGCGAGAGCAAATTGATTGCATGCTCATCGAAACATCCGGACTCGCACTGCCAAAACCCTTAGTGCAAGCCTTTCGCTGGCCAGAAATTCGCACCGGCGCAACCGTCGATGGCGTCGTCACTGTGGTAGACTGTCAAGCCGTGGCAGCCGGCACCTTTGCCAGCAACCCCGACGCACTGCAAGCCCAGCGAGAAGCTGACCCCAGTTTAGAGCACGAAACCCCCATTGAGGAACTGTTTGAAGACCAGCTCGCTTGTGCCGATTTGGTACTCCTGACTAAGGCGGATTTGCTAGACTCCCCAACCCGAACCAAGGTGCGGGAGTGGCTGCAGCAACAGCTGCGAGCCGGTGTTAAAATTGTCCCTTGTGAAAATGGCGAAATCAGTCCTGAAGTTCTGCTGGGATTCAATGCAGCAGTGGAGGACAATTTAGACAGCCGCCCCAGTCATCACGACACCGAGGAAGAACACGAGCATGACGACGAAATTAACTCGGTTCACTTTGCCCTCAACCAGGCTTTCCAGCCGCAAGCGCTGATTGAGCAGCTGCACAAGCTAATCCAGCAGCAGGAGATTTACCGGATTAAAGGTTTTGTGGACGTTCCCAACAAGCCAATGCGCATGGTTTTGCAAGGAGTGGGCGGGCGTTTCGACTATTTTTACGACCGGCTGTGGCAGCCCTTTGAACCCCGCGAGACTCGCTTGGTGTTTATTGGTCGCGCCCTCGACCTATCTCAAATTCAGGCAGTCTTTGCTGCTGTTTAAATCTCTCTAGTAGGGTGCGTTCCGCAAAACGGAGCGCACCCCACTGTTTGGGTAATTTTACCCGCCATACGGCACTTTTTTGGTGTGC
>CAZJNL010000155.1:272-8552 GCA_964546515.1 uncultured Oscillatoria sp. | reverse complement strand
ATGCACAATAAACTCCACCCACAAGATAAATTTGCCTAAACCGTGACCCTTCAAATAGTCACCCAAGTAAATCAAAGACAGCACATAGGCTTGAAATCCCACAACCATAAACAGCAGATACTGCGGAATCAGGGCGAGGGTGATAACCCAAACCGAGTAGTTCTGGCGAATATCTTCGTAGAGGTGAATAATGTCTGTTAAAACGTAAGGCGCATTCGGCAAGAACCCGATAAAAACCAGAAACCCAACCCACCAGAGGAGAGAGCGAGTTCCGCGCAGGCGCAACAAAAAGATATCCAACCCCATGAGAACCAGCGTCAGCGCCACCGCTCCGATTAAGTAAATCGTGTCCATCCCCAAGTAAATGCTGTGCACGTCCCGCATCAGGTTGATCAGGTGCCCGACATTGTAACGCCGCACGCCGAGAAAGAAAGTAGCGCCCAGCAGGAGTAACACACCCCAGCGCAGCAAGCGCGATCTTGGCCGGTGGAACAGCCAAAAACTGATGGCCACCGGCACCAAGGCCAAAAACAGATTCCAGGCCATCCACCCGCTATTTGCCAGGATTCCCCGCCACGCCTCGCTGATCAACGCCATCAGTTCAAATTTCATGCTATTATCTCCTTTTGTGCTAAAATTAAGGGGTTTTGCTGTCAAGCCGGCTGTCGCTCAGCCGGACTAGAACTCAAGCCCGACGCCTGCTGAATCGGAATCTCAATCTGGAATGCCGTCCCTTTTCCCGGTTCTGAAATACAGTTTAACTGTCCGCCATGCTGTTCCACCACGATCTGATAGCTGATGGACATCCCCAAGCCGGTGCCCTTGCCCACTTCCTTAGTAGTAAAAAATGGGTCAAAAATCCGGTCTTTTACCGACTGGGGCATTCCCGATCCATTGTCGGCAATAACAATCCTCACACGCCCACCGTCTTTGACCTCAGTGCTGATAGCAATCACGCCGGGGTTAGCATTAATTTCTGCCGGCGTTAAGTTGCGGTCCCGCTCCTCGATAGCATCAATAGCATTAGTGAGAATATTCATAAACACCTGATTTAGCTTGCTGGCATAGCACTCCACCGGCGGCAAATTGCCGTAATCCTTCACCAGCTGAATTCCCGGATAGTCGCCACGGGCTTTCAAACGGTTCTTCAAAATCAGCAGCGTGCTCTCAATCCCCTCGTGAATATCAACCTCCTTCATATCCGCTTCATCCAGCCGCGAGAAAGTGCGCAAAGAAAGGACAATTTGCCGGATGCGCTCTGTTCCCCCTTTCATAGAAGACAGGATTTTGGGCAAGTCTTCCTCAAGGAAGTCCAGCTCGATTTCTTCAATCATTTCTTCAATTCTGGGGCTGGGTTGGGGATATTCCTCTTGGTAAAGATGTATCAGGTCGAGCAAATCCCCGGTATAATCACCGATATGGGTGAGATTGCCGTGGATAAAATTGACCGGATTGTTAATTTCGTGAGCCACACCGGCAACCAGCTGCCCCAGAGACGACATTTTTTCCGTCTGTATCAGCTGGGCTTGCGCAGAGCGCAATTTGCGCAGCGCCTCCTCAAGCTGGTGCGCTTTTTCTCGCTCTCGCGCCTCACTCTGTAGCAGCGCCTCTTCCGCATGCTTGCGCTCCGTAATATCCGTATGTGAGCCAGCCATTCGCACCGGCTTGCCCTCTTCATCCCACACAGCTTGCCCCCGAGCCAGAATCCATTTATAAGTGCCATCCTTGCACCGCATGCGAAACTCCACGACGTAATACGGGGTTTTCCGCTCCAGGTGTTCTTGGCAAACCCGCATCACCCAAGGGATATCCTCCGGATGCACGCGGCTTTTCCACTCATGGAAGTGGTTAGCCATTTCGCCTTCTTCACAGCCCAGCATTTCCTTATAGCGGGCGGAGTAGAAAACTTCATTGGTTTTCAGATTCCAATCCCATATTCCGTCATTGTTTCCCCGCAGCGCCAATTGCCAGCGCTCCTGACTCTCTCTCAATTCTTCCTCAGCCCGCACCCGGTAGGCAATCTCGCACTGCAGCAGCTGCAAAGCCTGTTTTAATTCCGCTGTGCGCTCCTCAACTCGGATTTCCAGTTCTTCTTTGGCTCTTTGCAGTGCCCTTTCGGCTTGTACGCGGTGGGTGATATCATTACCAACGCACAGAAATGCTGTAAAACGTCCCTTGCTGTTCTGCAGCGCTTTCGCTGTCCAAGCAATCCAGACTCGCTCGCCATTGCGGCGCATATTTTCAGTCTCAGTAGTCCTGTAGCGATTCGAGTGTTTCAGGCATTCCCACACGATTGCCACCAGGTTATTGCCAGAGGTGTCCGTCTGCGGCACAATGGTTCCCAGCGCTTTTTTCCCGAGTATTTCAGCCTTAGAGTACCCAAAAAACTGTTGAGCGAACTCATTAAAAAAGGTAATCCTGCCTTTAGTGTCTATTCGCAATATAATGCTGTTGGCGTTCTCCACCAGTTCCTGATGCTGGGCTTCAGTCTCGCACAGCGCCAGTCCCGCCCGCTCGGCGGCTTCGCGCAAATCCTGGATTTCGGCGACCCAGTTAAACACCACCATGCCGGTGAGCAGCGCCAGCAACCCGCCGCCAGCCCGCACCGGCAGCGAATTAGGAGCTTCCGACTGCCACCCTCCCTCAGGAATCGCCCCTATCTGCCATGAGCCACCCGGCATTGACACCTCCAAGATAACCGGCTCAAGCTGGAAAATTGCCTCCTCTCCGAAAAAAACCTTCTCGGAAGCCCCCTTGCTATTTTTATCCCGCAGCGCGTATTGCAGCGAAGCCCCCGCATCTAGCGCCCCCGCTTCCTTAAGCACAGTGTTTAGGTCGATGCGGATGCCTGCAATCCCCCAGTACTCTCCCGTTTCGGCAGCTTTTGCGAACTGTGTCAGAAAAATCGGGGTGAGGGAGGCAAATTGCACCTTTCCTTTCTCTGATTTAAGCGGACCGGCCACATAAGTTTTTCTCGTATTAATTGACCGCTCTATTGCCTCCCCCTCCTGCGGCTGTTCCATCATATTCAGCCCTAGTGCTGCTTCTTTCCCTTTCAGGGGATAGATGTGACTCACCGCAGTGTTTTTAGCCAGGTATATGCTGTCGATGCCGGTTTGCCGCGCCGCGATCACTTTGGCAAAGCTTTCAAAATCGGGCGTGGTCCCAATAGGTCGAGACAAATGCCACCAGCCCCCGCGTCAGACACAGCCGCGAGTTTATCCCACTTTCGAGTTTATCCCGCACAGCACTCAGCTCGTTGAGTGCTAGGGCGCGATTGCGCTCCCAGAACTTCTGCTGTTCAGCGCCATCCACAACCCAGACGCCGGCTAGCACCACCGCCACTGCCCACAGCGCTGCCAAGTAAGGTGAAAATCGGACTTTCATACCCATTCCATCCCTCCCACCCTGACAGGAGTTAAAATAGTAGATGTTACCGGGAATGTGACTTGAGTTTAACCGCACAAAACCCGCACTTAAATGCTCGCTTTTTAAACTTTTAAAAATTACCTGCGAGAAAATACGGAAAATTCATTTCATCTTTAAACTGATTGCACCGGGCTTAAATTCTATCCTTTTAACGATTTTAGCAGGTTTAACTTCAGGTTAAATTCTAAATTAGAAAATTTAAATCTCTTCAGACAAGCCTGAGCCAACTGCCGGCGAAAAGCAGAACCCGCCCGTCGCGTCTCCCCCGAACCAGGCGGGCGCAATTGGCCCCCCCACCCCTCTCGCAGTGGCCCATTAGCAGAGCCGGTGAGCGCTGTCACGCTCACCGGCTGCTTGATTTCGCCATTATTTCAATCCCTGATAGGGATTAATACCCAACTGCACCCGCCCCCACACAACCCCTACAGCGGCAAAAGTGGCCAGATGCCGCCGGCGCGTGTGGGCGGGGGACACCAGTTCAGTGGGTAGGGGCAGGTTGAAAACCCGCCCCTACCAGTTAAGAAAGGTAGTTGGCTTCCGCTTCCAGCATCCGAATCAAGTTTTGGTCCCCTTTGCTTCTAGCCAGTTCCAGCCGGTGCTGTAAATTTTTTTGAAGGTTGGCCCGGTGGATGGCTGCAGCTTCTTTCAAAATTTCTTGACGTGTTTTGTTCATGGTGAACATTCCTTAAACCCAACTTACGATAATTGCTTCATCTTCAATATAGCACGTTCAGAAAAAACTGTATCTAAATTTACAGAATCTTTATTTTTAGTTTTGGATTCCCCACAGGTGGCCCGTGCCAGAGCCAGCCCCCGGCAGTGGCTTCGGCCTCAGTGGGAATAAATCCGGCTAATTAAACTGCCAAATCAACGTGCGGTTCCCCCAGATGCCAGAAACCCGGTTTCTCAAAGAAACCGGGTTTCTTAACCCCGGATGCTATTTTCCGCTTGCCAGCTCCCTTGATGCCTGCTTATTTTTCAACCGGAATGCGTTTAAGTCTAGCTAATAGGCGGCGAAATCCTCAATCCCGATCAGGTTGGCACTCACCCCAGTCAGGGATGCCAGCAGCTCACCAGTGGCGGCAATACTGATTAAAGTGGCACCGGCACCGGCACTCACCGACAGCTGCTCGAATCTCAGGGTGCCGGTTAATCCCAGAACATCCAAACCATCGGAAAAGTCAGTAATTATATCACTGTCAAAGCCTTCTGTCAAGATAAACACATCGGTGCCGGTGCCGCCGGTGAGGGTGTCGTTGCCCCTATCCCCGCAGAGGAAGTCATCGCCAGCGCCGCCGGTGAGGCTGTCATTACCTTTGCCTCCCATCAGGGTATCGTTGCCCTCCGATCCATCCTGGCTGTCAGCGCCGGCATTGCCGAATAGCAAGTCATTACCCTCACTGCCGGTGAGGCTGTCCGCACCGAGATCCCCGCACAAGATATCATTGCCACCGTCGCCGATTACTGTGTCACTGCCTTTGCCGCCGTGCAAGGTGTCATCGCCAATCCCCCCATCGAGGAAATCAGCCTCCTGATTGCCAAACAGCAGATCGTTGCCCCCACCGCCAGAGAGGAAATCAGCGCCCTGACTGCCGGCAAAAATATCCACGCCCTCCCCTCCGGTGAAACTGTCGTTGCTATCTGAGCCAATCTGGGCGTTTTCGACTGGATTGGGGTTTGGGCTGCCGGTGTCGCCGGCATCCCCCGTCAGGGTGCCGGTGTCCCCCGCCACAGGGGGTGGGACGGCATCCCCCGCTATACTGCCGGTGTCGCCCGCCACAGCGGTTGTACCGGCATCCCCCGTCAGGGTGCCGGTGTCGCCCGCCGCAGGGGGTGGGACGGCACCCGCCGTGAGGGTGCCGGTGTCGCCCGCAACCCCTGTTGCGCCGGCATCCGCCGTCAGGGTGCCGGTGTCGCCCGCAACCCCTGTTGCGCCGGCACCCCCACCCCCCGGGTTGACTGTCAAGTCGAAAGTATCGCCTACTGCATTGCCAGCCGTATCAGTTGCCGTCACTAATATGCTGACAGTACCCGCATTCGCATTCGACGGAGTGCCAGAAAAAGTGTGAGTTGTGGGGTCAAAACTCAGCCAGTCCGGCAGGGGATTGCCAGTTAAAAGAGTGGCATTATAGCTTAAGCTGTCACCTGTGTCAATATCGGCAAAAGTGCCCGTATTAAATTGGAAGTTGAAAGCAGCTTGTGCCTCTGCTACTTGGTCGGCAATAGAGTTAACAACTGTCGGGGGGCTGTTGACAACCGTTACTGTTACCGTTGCCGTAGCGGTGCCGCCAAAGCCGTCGCTGACAGTGTAAGTGAAACTGTCAGTGCCGGTGAAGCCCGGGTCGGGGGTGTAGGAGATCCAGCCCGGGTCAACCGCGAGCGCAGTGACATAGCCATCTAGGCCACTGCCTAAAGGCGACCAACCGCGGCCATCCCAGGCAGCGATGTGATTGGCGCTCACCCCGCCTACTGTGGTGAAGTTGCCAGCGGCATACAAATCAGTGCCACCCCAAGCGAGCGCACTGGCATCGCTATCTAGGCCATTGCCTACAGGCGACCAATTACTGCCATCCCAGGCAGCAATGTTGAACTCACCGGCACCGTTTGCTGCGGTTAACCAGCCAGCGGCATACAGTTGACTGTCATTTGGGGCCAGCGCACTGACCCCACTCATACTCCCATCGCCCACAGCCGACCAATTGCTGCCATCCCAGGCAGCAATGTTGGGGGCACTCACCCCACCTGCGGAGTCGAAGCAGCCATCGGCATACAGTTGATTGCCATAAAAGGCCAGGTCAAGAACCCACTGACTGACACCGCTGCTTAAAGGGGACCAACTGCTGCCATCCCACATAGCGATGCTGTTGGCGCTCACTCCACCTGCTGTGGGGAATTGGCCACCGGCATACAGCCGGTCGCCACTGAGGGCCAGCGCCCAGACCGAGCTATCCGTGCCGCTGCCTAAGGGCGACCAACTGCTGCCATCCCACATAGCGATGCGGTTGGCACTCACCCCGCCTGCTGCGGTGAAGTCGCCACCGGCATACAGTCGGTCGCCACTTAGGGCGAGCGCACTGACCGAGTTATCCGTGCCGCTGCCTAAGGGCGACCAATTGCTGCCATCCCACACAGCAATGTTATTGGCACTCACCCCGCCTGTTGTGGTGAAGTTGCCACCGGCATACAGCCGGTCGCCACTGAGGACCAGCACATTGACTGAGCCATCCATGCCGCCTAAGGGCGACCAACTGCTGCCATCCCACTTGCGGATGCCAAAATCGCCGCCGGCATACACAACATCCTGCTTGTGCAGCACCGAGCCATGTGTGCCATTGGTGACGCTCACCACGTTCAGATGGTCTCCGTCCGGGTCGGTATCCCCGTCGAGCACATCAATTGTTACTGTTGTGCCAAAAGGGGTGGCAGCTGTGCGATCTCCGGCTGCCGGTGCGGCGTTAGGGTTGCGGACACTCAGGTTGAAGGTGTCGTAAACAGCTGCGCCCCACGAGTCTGTGGCGCGTACTGCAATGGGGAGGATGCCAGCGTCAGAATTGGTTGGGGTGCCGGTGAGGGTTGCGGTTGTGGCGTCGAAACTCAGCCACGCCGGCAGAGGGTTGCCGTCAGAGAGCGCCGCATTATAGCTTAGGTTATTCCCACTGTCAACATCTGCGAACGTGCCGGCAGGCAGCTGGAAGCTAAAAGCTCCTTGTGCGTGCGTTATTACTTGGTCGGGGATAGGGTAGGCAACTGCCGGCGGATCGTTGACGGGATTGACTGCTATCGCGAAAGTGGAGTTGACGCCACCGCCATTGCCATCCCCTGCGCTGAAACTGAAGTTGTCGCTGACGGTTTCGCTGCCATTGTGAGTGTAGGAGAGATTGCCGGTATTGATATCCCCTTGGGTGAAGGTGCCGTTAACCGCGAGGGCGGTATTGTTCAGCAGCAGAGTGCCTGAAGCTGGCAGTGCGGTAACGGTGTAGGTAATGGTATCGGCACTGGCACCGGCATCCGTAACCGTTAGCTGGGATGAGGATATCTCAGCCGTTGCCCCTTCATCGAGGGTGATGCCGGTGTTGATTTCCACAACCGACAGACTTCCCAAGGAGGCGTCCAAGGAGGCACTTACCGGCTGAATCAATGCGCCTGCGGTAAAAACGCCGCTGTAGCTTGCCATCACCTCTGGCGAGAATGCAATGCCTGTCTTAATCGTGCCGGTGGTGTATTCCAGTTGCCAGTCACCGCCCTTTGCAGCGCTACCTGTTTTATTGGCAGAAGCAGCAACCGGCACACCGCAATGCCGGCTCAGCTGCAGCACAAATGCTTTGCCCATCTCCCCTGCTGCTACATTGCACCCATATATAAAGATACCGGCATCAGCTGTAGTGCGTGCCGCCCACCTTTGCACCTGACTTACATATTGCCCAAGAGTGTCGTTGCTCAGGCGTGCGGAACCCAGCTGCAACGAACCAGGATTGCCGTGGGAGACAATATGCAAACTAGAAATGCCGGTGCGCCCGGCGAGCGCCGAGCTGATTTGCTCAACGCCGTCTTGAGTCGGAGCGAGTATAATCGCCTGTGTACCTGGCTGCGTCCCAGCAGCAAGGCTTTCTGCGTCTTCAACTGCAGAGTCGATGAAGACGAGACTGGTGATGGTATTTATATTGGACATATTTTCTTCTTTCCTGTATAATGCAGCGCTTGCGGGCTGCCCTACGTTGACTTCCCGCCTATCAGGATCGTGGCCTTACTATTTAAGTTTTTTGGCTCAGTAGCGGCTCAGTTTTCGGCTCATTTCACGGCTCATTTCACGGCTCATTTCACGGCTCATTTCACGGCTCATTTCACGGCTCA
>CAZJNL010000155.1:0-172 GCA_964546515.1 uncultured Oscillatoria sp. | reverse complement strand
TTTCACGGCTGATCTTCCTGAGCTGCCAAAGCTATTACCCAGAATCAAAGAAAAAAGCCTGTTAGGGGATTAGGCTATCACCAGGCAGTCCGGCTGTTTGGCTCCAAAGCCAAATATAGTAGGGGCGGGTTCACCCAAGATGTCTCTGGGTTTTACCAGATGTTAGTAAACC
>CAZJNL010000154.1:0-8555 GCA_964546515.1 uncultured Oscillatoria sp. | reverse complement strand
CCTTATTGTCCGCACTGGCGGTAGCAATTATCTGCCCATCGGGGCTGAAACTCACCTTCCAGACTCGTAAGCGTTGCGGGACGCGACAGCGTCCTTCGCTGTGACCGTCCAGGGCTGGCGCGGCGCGATTGCGCGTGCGCAACGCGCCGTCAAGGTTCCACAGTTTGACCGTACCCACGGAGAGCACCGGCAGTGGCAACGATCTCGCCATCGGGGCTAAAAGCTACGCCCGTAACCCAACCGCTGCCATCGAGCAGCGCCAAAGTTTCACTGTCCCGTCACCGTTTGCAGTGGCAACGATATCGCCTCGGGGGCTGAAACACACGCCAAATATCCGGTCGCCCGTCTCGATAGTGGCCTTCCCCGTGCCGTCTGGCTGCCAAAGTTTGACGGTTTTGTCCCAACTGGCCGAGGCTAGCATTTTCCCGGTGGGGCTGAAAGCTACGCTGTTCACCCACTCGGTGTGTTCCCGGAAGGTGAGGATGGGGCTGCCGTCCCGCTGCCAGAGTTTCACTGTCCCGTCGGCGCTGGCGGTGGCAATCGGAAAGGCCGTCGGGGCTGGTGCTGACCTCAGTCACCCAGTTCTGGTGCCCTTGCAAGCGATTGCGCTCTTGGATTTCAGAAAGTGTCTTTTGCAGCAGATTCACCGTCCGCTGCCTGAGATCCTGGGGAGTTTGTGTTTGCTGCAACCGGCTGCCGGCTTTGACGCTGGCGACTAATGCCCCCAGATATTCGTGCGACAGCAGCAAAACTTGAGACAGTGCCGTCAGCGCTTCTATCTCCGCAATTTCTGCCCGAGAGCGCTCTTGCTACTCTTTATGCAGCGCCTGTCTGAGCTGTTCTTTAGTCAGGCGCAACTCGGCTTGCAGTCCTGGCTCTTTGTATTGGCGAATCAGCGCTACGAGATAGTCGTGAATCAGTTGATAGAAGTTTGCCGAGAAGTCTTTCAAGAGAAACACGAGACCAGATTGAACTAAAATCTCTAGCACTAAATCTAATTTATCCGCGTCTAATGCTAATTCAGCAGCTAACTGGTCGTAACTCTTGAGGGGGCGAACTTCTTCTTCCTCGGTGAGAAAATACAGCACCAGTCGGGCGGCACTTTCGTTTTCCAGGCCGCAGTCTTTGACGACTTCTTCTAAATATTCGGCGACCAGCTTTTCCTTGGGGCCTTTTCGCTCATATTCCGCCAGGGTTGTGATGTTCTTGGCTTGCAGCTGGGCCCCCACGACCTGCAACTCAATCGGGCGCACTTCGCCCTGGCTGCCGGCTAAATCTTTCACCAATCGGTCGAGCAGCTGCGGTTCTAAGTGAAACTTAGAGCGTTCGGTTAAGCTTTGGATAGCGGAGCGAGCTTGTGCCGGTGAAAAATTTCCCAAATAGTATAAAATGTCTTTATTGAGAATGTCGCTGTCGATGGCGTCCAGCTCGACCGCGCGACTGCACTCTAACAAATAGTGCAGGTAATCCTGCCGCATGGACAGCATGACTTTCACAAACGGACTGTTCAGGCAATCGCGGAAAAATTCATAAAACTGCAGTCTTTCCGCCGGCGGCTTGCAGGCGGAGAAAAATTCTTCAAACTGGTCAAAAATTAGAACAGTCAGCAGATTGCGGTCGGCATTTTCTCGCAAGACCTCCAGAATGGCTGCCGTGGAATCAGGTGAGTGGGACAAGCTGACGCCTCTGGCTTCCTGTAGAGACGCGACTCGGCGTTCTACCTCTGACGCGACATGTCGCGTTTCTACATCTGACGCCACTCGGCGTTCTACCTCTGACAAACATCTGCCCAATCTGCTCACCCAGTCGGTGTAAATTTGCAGCACCACCGGCAAAACGTCGCGAGTGCGAATGCTGGTTTGTTGGAGCGCCGGCACTAACCCTGCCGTAACAATCGAACTTTTGCCGGCACCGGAAGGTCCGTAAATAACGGTCAATTTGTGCTGGGGGCTAGCAATCCGCTGTTTCAAGCGACTGACATCTTGTTGCCGACCGGAAGCCTCGATCTCTCGGGCAACTGTACCTTGACGGTCAAATTTCCCCAGTGCCGGATTGAGCGCCGGCTGTTGCGGCTGCAGTCGCCCCGCACCAATAAAAGCTCTGAACCCATATTGCTGCTCAACTGAGCGCTGCTGTTGCTTAATCCAAAAGGCAGCTTTATAATCACCTTCCTGAAAGTACATCGAGCGCAATATCTGCAGAAAGCTAATGTAACGCTGGGGATCGTAGCGACAGTCAGTCTCCGCGATCGCGTTTTTCATGTCTCGGGCGGCTGACTGAAGGCCCTTGAGAGCTTCTGGCAGCTGCCCCAGATGCCGCTGCGCTTTAACCAAACACAATCGGAATATTTGCTCCCACAGCGAGGGATATAACTCCGGATACTCAGTCTTCTCAGAAGCCGCGCTCAAGGTTTGCAGCCCCAGCGTCGCCCACTTTTTGGCATCTGACCACCTGGACTGCACCACAGCAATCCTAGCGAAAAAGCCCCAGTCTTGAGCCAGTCGCAGGGAACTGCCATAAGTTTGATGCAGCCGCCGCGACTTTTCGGCTACAGTTTGCAAAGCTTCCCACTCTTCCAATCGCAGCAAAATCTCGCAAAGTGGGCTAATAAACTTTGCTACTAAGTCCGCACGCCCCGCTTTTTCAAAGACCTCAACAGATTCCTGGAAATAAGCCCTAGCTCGCTCGCAGGAGTGGCGGTTTTCTGCCGACTTTCGGTCGGCATTGCGGCGATGGCACAGCCCGATATGAAACAGCACTGCGCCCTGTCGCTCTAAGGGAGTGCTGAGTGCCTGGGGCTGCGCCTTCAGCCCAGCTTCTGACGGGGGGCTACTGTGCTTCCAAAAGGCTAAGCTTTGCTGGTAATGCTTGAGCGCGATATCGAGGTTGTCGCGGGCGTAGGCGTCGCGACCGAGAACAAATTTAACACCGGCATCTAGCTCTGGCTCCAACCGGACGTCGCGAGATTGCAAATCCTTGAGGGCTGACTCAAATTCTGTGTTACCCCGCTCGCCGAGGAGAGTGATATTGGCGATAAATTTACCTGGGTCTGCTGACAAAACGGCGGCAAAAACCCGCTCGGTTTTTTGCCGCAAAGAATCGGTCAGCTCCTCGGTGGGGAGCGCAAATTCAACGGTTGTAGACCAACTTTCGAGATCCGGCGCTGAGCGAATCAGCTTTTTGATCACCTCATCATTGACCCACAGCAAAATCGGGAGCGAAAAATTTTTCGGCAAAGCGTCCCGGATTAGGTTGGCTGACGCCAGCACCCGATCCAGAGCGCTCACCGACTCTAAGCCAAACACCATAAAAACCTGTGCCCGTTCCTGGCAAGGTTCGGACAGCAGCAGGTGTGAGAGCGACCTGACAGACTCATTGAGCGCTATCTCTCGCATCTCGAAGGGGCACCGATCTCGCAGCTGCCGCACCAAAAACTCGCGCAATGCTTCGTAGTTGCAGCGCACCAAAATTAAGGAAAACTGCCCCTGAGAAAGCTCGATTGCCCTGAGGATGGTTTGCAAGGAGTCTCGGTTATAAGCGACAGCATCTAGAGCGGGTTCCGGCTGTGTCATGACTGAAATTCTTTGGCTTCTTTCAAGATGGGGTTGATATCATACCAGCGCCCTTGCTCGTTGCGGTATTCAAATACAAACATGCTGCGCAGCAAGATTTGGTATTCTGTCTCGCCTCTGACGCTTTTGTCGATCGTGACTTGCCGCAGCAATTTCCACTCATCGGGCTCGATGGAGCGCGTCAGCTCATTGCAGCGTTCCAAAATCACGGTTTCCAGACGCTGGCGCGGGATGGGTAAATCTCCTTTCTGGATGCAGCGATACAGCAGCCCCAGCAAGTTCCGCACATGACCGCCACTAACGCGGCAGAGCCGGTCTAGGGTTTCCAGGCTGTCAAATACTTCTGTGACTAAATCAATTTGCTGCTGTGGGCTGACTTCTGGAAATGCTCTGGCTAGCAACATCTGTCGCAGCAGGTTGATCCCGGGAGCGCAATCGCTACCGTCGGACAGCTGCACCGGCACCATCGGCAAGACTTTGGTGTCCATTCCACCCCCCAGGCGATACATCAGCGAGCCGTAATCGTTGGAGAACATCAGCGCCAGGGGAATGGTATAAACAACGTGGCAGTTCAGTTTGCGCAACTGCTCGCCCCTGTCCACGAACAGATATTCTGGTTGGGTTCGCCCTGTTGGCAGGCGTCGGTTATCCACCCTGTCCAGGTTATCCACAATCACCACCAGCCCTTGTTTCCCTCGCTGCTTCAGCGCTTGGATCGCCGGTTCTAGGATTTCTTTGTTGATGGCTTGCAGGATGGTGTTTGTGCGCGGTTCCAGGTATTCCCTCAACCGGCTGCGCACCTCTGGGCTTTCTTTCGCTTGCGCGGTGATTTTGCCAATCCCGAAAGCGAGTGAAAACTCTCCGTCAGTGCTGGCGCGGGCTTGGCCAACGCCGGGAATCCCCACTTCAGCGGTTACATCTATCTGGGTTTGCAATAAATCTGCCGCGCCTTTGAGTAAACCCCTGAAGCCTCTCGATTTTAATTCGATTTTCAGCTTCTCGATGCTTTCGCTCACCTGACGCGCGATGGCCAGCAAAATATCGCTGACATCAACGTCGCCCAGTTCTAGGTCTTGAGTGGACTCGAAATAAACGACATGAAATCCCTGTTTCTCTAATTCCGCTCTCAGCCTTAGCAATTCTGTGGATTTCCCACAGCCGATGTGGCCGCTAAATAGCTGGCAGGTCGGCTCATCGCCTGAGAGAAGCGAGATGGTTCGCTCTATTTCCTCTACGATTTGGCCCCCTCGCACCGAGGAAAAATCAATGTAGTATTTGCGCTCCTCTTCATTTTTCATGTCGAGGGTCTTGGCCGGGTTACAGGCTTGAAAAAATCTCCGCAACTCTAGTGGCATTTTAATATCCCTTTTCTTTTGGTCTTGGTCGGTCGCGCTCACCTCGTTCCGCTCGAAATTAGCTTTTTTGGGGAGTCAGCAATCCGGCAATAAGAATCAGGAATCTAGCCGACAGCAAGCCAGAAGTAAAACCGTTTTCCCCTGACTCGCTCTCTGGCTATCTCCTCTTGTTTATGATGCTTCTGCTGCCCTATTTGTTGCACGCCGCCAAAAGGCACGAATGTTTTATACAGTCAGAGCAAAGGCCAAACAGGTCAAACCTGACAACCTCTCTTAATTGTGTCCTTGTTCTAGCCACTTTTTGCACCTCGGCTGTAACACTTCTGTGAAAGTCTGGCTCACCCTCCCCACACCGGCACTCAACCCATCCACCGTTTCTGCCAAACCCCCACCCCTCAAAACCCCGGTTAAAAGGCGAGCCCCTGTTGCCGGCACCGGCACTGTCGCCTGGAAAACTCTGGCCTCTTTCTCCGCCCAGCACAGCCGGTAGATTGGCCTAGTTTGCCCGAGGTGCTGTGTGGGATGTCTGGTGTTCCTGGCGCTGGGTAGTGGTGGGGCACACCCGACACCTGCTACCTACCACTTATTTATCTTACAATCCGTTATTATAATAATTATATATTCGCGGTTCCCTTTAGCCCTCTCTGCGAAACCCCTTATAAGCTAAGCATTGCAGGACTTACTGCTGAGCTAACCATTCCACGCAAGACGAAGTAATTAAACGTAAGCAAGAAAACATTGCATTTCGGTTGTGCTGAGAATTCCCCAAACTGTGTTCTGTACATCAGTGTAGCAATTTTGACCGTTGTCAGTACAAATCAGTACGACTTTCTCCACCTGGAGCTGTTCACCGGCTTTTTCGGGGTGGGGAAAGCCCACCAAAAGGCGTAGATGTTTCCGCACGAGCAAATCCTGTTGCTCTTTGGGGGATGTGTTGCGGGTGCCGGTTTTTTATCTTTTACCATACGGAGGCAGTTTTGTCAACTGAATGAAAGCCGTCTGTCACTGGTAATCAGCGCACTGCGGCGCGAGCTGCAGGAAAAATCGATCGGGATTGCCGGTGGCTGGGATTGCCGTGCCGGTGGGCGCTCCACTTGCGGTTTCCCTGAATGGGGGAAGCCTTGGGAGGAGATGCTCTAGACTATCTCATCTCCAAAACCGAAGCAATTACCCCCTCTTGCCCCCCGTCAGCGGTGCGCTGACCACTGATACAATGGCCACAACCGCTGCCGGTGGCTGTGGGGTGCTTTCACAGTACAATGATGATTTTTTTTACAGCGCATCTATCGTGGATTGTCAAAACCTTGTTTTTCCAGTCACGCTATCCAGCTGATGTTCTTGCGAAGGATTCGCTTTCCGTGAAGTGCGAGCTGCTGTCGCTTATGGGGAAGTGATTAATGAGCGTCCTGATCACACACCTTTCCCCACTTATCTGTTACTTTACTTTGTGGGAGGCAAGCCAATTCATGTAGTCTTATCTTAAGATGGATCTACGGCTCCCGGCTATGTCCTAACTGCTTACATTCCCGACCCAACCTTTGGGAAGCTGATTTCAGACAAAGGAGATAACAGCAATGATGTGTGTAATTTGCGGTCGCGGACAAACACACCCTGGTTTAGTGACTGTCACCCGGCAACGAGGAGACTGCACGGTAATTTTAAAAGGTGTGCCGGCAGAAGTTTGTGAAAACTGCGGTGAATATTACTTGAGTGATTCAGTCACTGAGCAAGTCCTCCAACGCGCCGAAATAGCAGTCAATAATGGCGCTCAGGTAGAAATTCTTCGATATGCGGCGTAAAATGAAGATAGAGACGTTGCCAAAAACAACGTCTCTACGCCCACCACCGGCACGCCTTTCTCAATAAGAGCGCATGCGCCTGGAAGGATAGCCGGCAGGGCGACAAACACCGCCGGTGCAGTCCAGATGCAACTCGTGCCAGTATAGAGTGGGAATCGCCCAACCCCGATCGCCGGCATGTTCCTTGCTGAGGAATCTCGTCTCCAAGTAATCGCTGGGCGACTCATAGCGCCGGTGACGCCAGTAGGGAACCGTAAAGCAACCAAACGCCTTGCGGTACTCTTCTGAGTCGATTAACCCTGAAACCAATGCTCCCACGCCCTGACGCACCAGTTGCTCGTCGCAAGCGCGAATTTCTGCTTCATCGTGCGGTGCCCGCCCCAGAAAGTGTTTGAAGCAGTTCTCAATAAACTTGACGTTAGAACTCCGCTCGTAGAAAGTCTCCAGGTAAATCGGCGATACTGCTAGAATTTTCAAAAAGTGCCGGATGCCAATTTTACCTTTGAGAAAGGCTTTCTCTAAATCCGCTAGCTGTCGGCGCTCAAAATCGTAAGGTTGACGCTCTAGCACATGGCAATAAATTTGTCGGATAATTAAAGCTCTCTCCTCGGCAGAAACCTCATGATTAGTCGTCACGGGTTCGTATAACATAATGTTACCTCCTGAAGGCTGCTGAGTGGGGACTTTCCGAACGGCAAGCCCCTACTGATATCTCGGCACACTAAGTCGGTGGAGCCGACTAACCTTCGTTCCCAGCCCGAGGCTGGGAACGAGAAAACGAGAAAACGAGAAATGGCACAATTGGCCCGCTGTAGGGGCGACCCTTGCGGTCGCCCGGAAACGAGAAAACGAGCCAACAAAAAAACGACAATAAGCATCTAAAATCCCAAAATTGATTTCAGTATGCCGCTCCGGCTTTCTGGACTGGGGCCATCAATTTAGGAGGCAAGTCGAAGGTTTGCAGAACCATCTCCATGTAGGGGTCTATAAACTGATTAGCAGGGGCAGGCAGTTGCTCACTCAGCGTTTCCTGAAGGCAACGATAGGCGACTAGACAAGCCTCGTTCTGGCGATAAGCCGCAAGGATGTTTACCTGCCAATACAGCAGGTTTTCTTTAAAAAACAGTGGGTCATCTCGCAGCACTGAAAGAGCCATATAGCGCAGCACTGCGGCCAAGTCGTACTGGCACCTGCTCCCATGCTTGCGCATCACCTCTGGGTGAAGGGGAAGAAATTTTTTCAGGCTCTGCTGAATCAGTTTATCAGACTGGTCTCGCAGAAGTCCATAGGTCTGTAACCGAGTAGAGAACGTTTTCAGGTATCGGTACACCGGCTGAAGTTCTGCCGGCGTTAGATAGCGCCCCTCGCTTTGATACGCGAGGTCTTCTAGCAGGGAATTGATACTGCGCATTTGAGATATTTTTAATAAACCCCACTCCCAGTGTCGTCTAGAACGGGCAATTCTGCAAGCAATTGATGTAATTTTTAATATACAAATCTTTACTTTTCTAAATTTTATGAAACTTACGACCCGCTGAGTGGGGGCGGGCCAATTGTGCCAGCCCGCTAGGGGCCTCAAGCCGCAGCGGGGGAGAAATGATTGCGGGCAATTGGCCACGATTTTTCTGCCGGGGGCCAATGTATCCGTGATATCTAGTCAGGTAGATTAACTCCAATTAGAAGCCCACCCTGTAGGGGCGGGCTCACCCGAAATTTTGGCCCCACAGCCTAGAATACTGATAAACCCGCCCCCCCACGCCCGCCCCCCACGCCCGCCCCCCATGCCCCATGCGATGATGCCCAATCCGGGCATCCGGGCATCCGGGCAT
>CAZJNL010000153.1:0-8561 GCA_964546515.1 uncultured Oscillatoria sp. | reverse complement strand
TTTTGCACCTGGGCTAGATATAACATTACCTAAATCTCTGGCTAGGGTTTATTTTTAGCTGTCAGTTCTATCTTAGAACGTTTCACACTCCAAAATTGCCAATGTGGCAACTTTATTGTCGCACCGGCGGCAGAGTGCGCCCTCGCGCACCCCACTCACCGCTAACTCACTTGCTTAAGCCGTTCGCGCAGAATTTCAGCCTGTTTCTGTGCCTCAGCCAGAGCCTGCCGCGTTGCCAGCACAACTTCCGGCTTCGCTCGCCCCACAAAATTGGGATTGCCCAGCTTCGCCGCGTAGGATTTAGCTTCCGCTTCCACCTTAGCCAAATTTTTCTCCAACTTAGCACGCAGAGCGCCCACATCCACCACACCGGCAAGCGGAATCAGCACCTGCACCGTACCCACCACACCGGCAATCGTAGATTTCAGTTCAGTTTCCAGCGCCGGTGTCACAGTCAGCTGCTCAACCTTAGCCAAATCCTTAATATAAGACTCCCCAGATATCAAGATTTGGCGCTCCCGCTCACTCTCGCTTTGCAAAATAACCGGCACCTTAACCCCAGGCTTAATATCCGCCGCCGCTCGCAAATTGCGCACAGTGCGGATAGCCCCAATCAGCAGCTCAAAGTCTTGCTCCAGCCCCGTGTCAATCAGACCGGCATCCGCCACGGGATAGGATTGCAGCGCCAGACTGTGATCCTCACCCGCTTGCGTCAGCGTGTGCCAAATTTCCTCAGTAATGTGCGGCATAAACGGATGCAGCAACTTGAGAATCCCTTCGAGCACCTGCGCCAGCACCTGCTGCGCCACCGCCCTTGACGGTGCCGGCCCATCTTTTTGCAGCCGCGATTTCACCAGCTCAATGTACCAGTCGCAAAAATCGCCCCAGATAAACTCGTACAGCCCCTTCGCCGCTTCCCCCAAACCGTAACTGTCGATAGAGCTGCCGGTTTCCCGAACCACCTGATGGTAGCGCGAAAGAATCCAGCGGTCAGACAGTTCCAGCGCCTGCGCTGCCGGTGCCCCCAACTGCACCGGCCTCAGCCCCTCCAGATTCATCATCACAAACCGGGAAGCGTTCCACAGCTTGTTCGTGAAATTGCGCGACGCCTGCACCGTCGCCGACTCATCCGTCTCGCGGTTATACTCCAAACGGATATCCTGACCGGCACCCGCCACTTCCCTAATCAGCGTGTAGCGCAGAGCGTCCGTCCCGTACTTGTCAATCAGCAGCAGCGGGTCAATGCCATTCCCAGCCGACTTAGACATCTTCTTGCCATTCTCATCCAGCACCAGCCCGTGGATGTACACATCCTTAAACGGCATCTGCCCCGTAAACTGGCCCGCCATCATCGTCATTCTCGCCACCCAGAAAAAGATGATGTCGAATGCCGTCACCAGAGTGCTCGTCGGGTAGTAGAGCCCCAGATCCGCCGTCTGTTCCGGCCAGCCCAACGTCGAGAAAGGCCACAGCCCCGAAGAAAACCAAGTGTCCAGCACATCAGGGTCTTGCTCCAGCTTGACATTTTCCCCAAATTGTGCTATAGCTTTTTCCCGCGCTTCCGCCTCAGTGCCAGCCACCACAAACGGCGTCTCCTCAGTTATCTCGCCACCCGTCTCGCTAACCGCATACCAAGCCGGGATTTGGTGCCCCCACCACAGCTGGCGAGAGACGCACCAGTCCTTTAATTTCACCAGCCAGTCGCGATAGACCTTCGTCCAGCGTTCGGGGACAAAAGCCGGTGAATTCTTCTCGTCCAGGCAAGCAAGAGCCCGGTCAGCCAGAGGGCGAATTTTCACAAACCACTGCGTAGAGATCAGAGGTTCCACCGGCACCTTAGCGCGGTCGCTGTAAGGCACCGTATGCTTGTAATCCTCCACCTTCACCAGAAAGCCATCTGACTGCAGCCGGTGCACCACATTCTTGCGAGCCACAAACCGGTCTTGACCCCCGAACGGCCCCGCATTTTCATTTAAACTGCCATCCTTATTCATAATATTAATAAACGGCAGCCCGTGACGCCGGCCCATCTCGAAGTCATTGGGGTCGTGAGCTGGCGTCACTTTCACGCAGCCGGTGCCGAATTCCGGGTCAACCAACTCATCGGCAATTACCGGAATTTCCCGCTCCATAATCGGCAATTTAATTGTTTTGCCTGCCAAATGCTTGTAGCGCTCATCATTAGGATTCACCGCCACAGCGGTATCGCCCAGCATCGTTTCCGGGCGAGTCGTCGCCACTTCCAGGAATCCCGAACCATCCGTGAGGGGGTAGCGGAAGTGCCAGAGGTGGCCATTCACCTCCTGACTGTCCACCTCCAAATCCGAGACAGCCGACTGCGACGCCGGGCACCAATTCACCATATACTTGCCCCGGTAGATCAGCCCTTGCTCGTAGAGACAGACAAAAGCTTCCAGCACCGCTTTTGACAAGCCCTCATCCATCGTAAAGCGTTCCCGCGACCAGTCCACCGACACACCCAGCCGGCGCAGCTGGCCAACAATCGTGCCGCCGGACTCGGCCTTCCACTGCCAAGCGCGTTCCAGGAACTTCTCGCGCCCCAAATCAAAGCGCGTTTTGCCTTCCGCCTTGAGTTGCTTTTCCAGAATCGTCTGCACTGCTATGCTGGCGTGGTCAGTTCCGGGAAGGTAAAGAGCGTTGTCGCCGCGCATGCGCCGGTAGCGCACGAGAGTGTCAATCAGGGCGTTATTGAAGGCGTGGCCCATGTGCAGACTGCCGGTGACATTGGGCGGCGGGATGACGATGCAGTAAGGTGTGCCGCCGCGAGCGGGGTCAGCTTTGAAAGTTTGGTGTTCTTCCCAGAATTGTTGCCATTTGGCTTCAGTGGCGAATGGGTCGTACTGGGGGGGGAGGGTTGGAGTCATCAGTCAGGGTATTGGGGTTTATTTTAAGATTGTGCCATCGGGATAGGGGGGAAGAGGGAATGAACCGCCAAGACGCCAAGAGCGCCAAGAGAAGAGAGCCAAGTGAGGAATTAGACTGGTTTGCCCATGCCGTAATTGGGGCGGCGATTCAAGTGCACCGGGAGTTGGGCCCAGGGTTTGTGGAGTCGGTGTATCAGAAGTCGCTGGAGATAGAATTGCGGGAGCGGGGCATATCGTTTGCTCCTCAGCAGCCGGTAGAGGTAAGATACAAGGGTCATGTGGTTGGGGAAGGCAGATTAGATTTTTTGGTGGGGAGCGGGCTCATAGTTGAATTAAAAGCTGTAGAAAGATTAGCCCCTATCCACGAAGCGCAAGTTATATCCTATTTGAAGATGACCGCCCTTGCCCTCGCCCTTCTCATCAACTTCAATGTCCCCATCCTCAAAGATGGCATCCGCCGCATCATCTCCTCCTAATCTTCCTTGGCGCTCTTGGCGTCTTGGCGGTTCGTTAAAAAAAGTTTATTGTAAGATGGTGTTATAGAGATGGGGAGGAAGAGGGAATCAACCGCCAAGACGCCAAGGACGCCAAGAGAAGAGAGCCAAGTGAGGAGTTAGACCGGCTCGCTTATGAGGTGATTGGGGCGGCGATGGAGGTGCACCGGGAGTTGGGGCCAGGGTTTTTGGAGTCGGTGTATTATCGAGCGCTGGAGATCGAGTTGCGGGAGCGGGGGATACCGTTTGAGCCCCAGAAGTCGGTAGAGGTGAGGTACAGGGGTTCTGTGGTTGGGGAAGGCAGATTAAATTTTTTGGTGGGGGGTGGGTTGGTCGTTGAAGTTAAAGCGATAGAAAGCTTAGCTCATATCCATGAAGCTCAAGTTCGCTCCTACCTAAAAATTACCAACCATTCCCTCGCCCTTCTCATTAACTTTAACGTTCCCGTACTTAAAGACGGTATCCGCCGCATCATCCTCTCTTCTTAATCTTCCTTGGCGCTCTTGGCGTCTTGGCGGTTCATAAAAACAAATAAACCGCCAAGACGCCAAGGACGCAAAGAGAATAGCCCCATTCCTCAAAGATGGCATCCGCCGCATCATTCTCTCTTCCTAATCTTCCTTGGCGCTCTTGGCGTCTTGGCGGTTCGCTAAAAAATCCCCTATCTCCCCCACCAGCCACTCAATCTCCCGTTTCGCCAGCAAGTCGCCAAATCCAAAATACTGGCTTTTTAGCCACAGCAAGACACGTCTCTTTGACTTCAGTTCTACGAGAATAAATGGGTGGGACTTCTGAGACTTCTTAGTCTTAGCTATTGGCCCAACTTTTAAAGAATTGATGTTTTCCGTTCTGAACTGGACTTCCCCCTTGCGCCAGCCCAACACGCTGACTTGGTATCGGAAATTATGCCGGTCAATTTCTAGGCGCGTTCGCTCAGCTGCAATTTTTATTAATTCCCAAAGCGGAGCGGCGATAGCGTACACCTTCACAAACTCAAATACTAAGTAGAATGCCTGGTTTATGCCTGTCCCATTAGGAATGTCTAAACCCTCATACCACGCAAAAATAACCAAATACATTCCATACCCTAAAAAACTAAAGAAATTGATAATTCCCCGCCGCCGGCTCTCCTTAGAATTTAGCAAAGCCGGCGGAATATCTATCACCAGTCGATTCTCAGTCCGAGTCAATCGGATGGCAGTGTCTTTAGGCCGGCGGGGCTTTTGTGTGGAGTAATTGGCAAGCGCCTTCTCGCCCCGCAATACGGCCAAGGCTTCCTCAGCTGAGGGGAACCGGTCTTCTATTACAGGTTCGAGGGTTTTTTCTAACCAGCTGGCAAACTCGTTGGAAATGCGCACATAGGAGCGGAAATTAATTTTGAGAGAGCGCTGGGGCAAATCAGCGGGGGATTTGCCGGTCAGCAGGAAAAGCAGGGTGGCTCCCAAACCGTACAAATCGGTGGACAGGACGGCTCGCCCTCGAAATTGCTCCGGTGCCATATAGCCGTATGTTCCCACGACTGTGCTGCCGCCGGTGACTGTGTTATGATAGGTGCCGGTTACGGAACCAAAATCGACTAAAAACACTCGCCCATCAGCGGAGCGAATAATATTTTGCGGCTTAATGTCTCGGTGTATAACCGGCGGGGTGAGCGAGTGCAGGTAAATGAGGATGTCTAAAATTTGAGTGGCAATATTCCGCACTTCGCGCTCATCCGGACGCCAGCCATTCTCGACTAGCGCCGCCAGGGACTTTCCCTCTTCTAGCTGTTGGGCGATGTAGAAACCGCGCTCGCGGGAAGTGTCTGTCTGGAAGTAGTCGAGGTAGCGGGGAATAGCGGGATGGTGGAGTTGAGAGAGAATCTGAGCTTCTCGCTCAAAAAGTTCCAGGGTTTTCCAGTCAGCGATGCGGCGGAGTGACAGGGCTTTTAGCGCGACTTGCTGGCCGGTTTGCAAGTCTTCAGCTCGGTAGGTTATCCCGACTCCCCCTTGCCCCAATGTGTCTAGGATGCGATAGCGCTCGGCAATGATTTCTCCGGAATGGTGCAGCAGTTCCATATAGATTTCCCTGGTTGATTGGGTGAATTTGATAAGGAGACTTCAGGCAAAAAACCGCCCACTGTCTCCTGTAGGGGCAGCGCCAATGCGCTCACTCTGTTCCGCCGTGACTTTTGAGTAATTCCACCAAGTTTGTATGATTCTCGATTGCCGCTAGGTGGAGCGGAGTATGGCCTTCTTTATCCCTAGCGTTCACATTTGCGCCCGCAGCAATCAGCAGCTGTGCAACGTCTTGCCAGCCTATTCTTGCCATATAGTGCAGCGGGGTCATGCCTGCTTTATCCCTAGCGTTCACATCTGCGCCCTTGGCAATCAGCAGCTGTCCTACGTCCAGCTCCCCTGGTATTATCTTGTAAAGCGGAGTTATGCCTTGTTTGTTCCTAGCATTGACATCTGCCCCCTTGGCAATCAGCAGTTCTGCCACTTCTTTGCTCGATGCTCCTCTGTGCAGTGGAGTATCACCTTCCTTGTTCCTGGCATTGACATCTGCCCCAGAAGCTATCAGCAGTTCTACTATTTCCTGATTGTACGAGCTTGCTGCCCTGTGCAGTGGAGTATCACCCAAATGGTTGTTCCTGGCATTGACATCTGCCCCTTTGGCAATCAGCACCTCTAGGGCATCCTTCCAGCCGTAGAAAGCAGCCTTATGCAACGGGGTGTAGCGCCGCTCGTCGTTATTCTTTACAGAATTGATATCTGCGCCCTTGGCAATCAGCAGCTCCGCTATGTCTTTATTGCCAGACTCTAAGGCGCACTTGAGCAGAGAGTCATGGTCAGGAAAATCAGAGCTGTAGTTGGGGTTTCCCCCCCAGTAGAGATAATCCCTAATCGTTTTAATGTCTCCCTTGTAGATTGCTCTGCACAAGTAAGATGCCCTTCCTGTGAATCTGAACATAGCCCACTGCAAGGGATGAAGGGCAGTAAAAGCAGCACCGGCTACTATAACGAGAACTGCGAAGCTTTTCCAGGGGAAGGACTTCCGCGCTTGACTGGCCATCACCCGCTCGCCGCGCAGCACAGCTAGCGCTTCTTTTGCCGATGAAAATCTGTCCGCCACATCCGGCTCTAGCATCTTCTCCAGCCAGCCGGCAAATTCCTCGGAAATCCCCACGTGGGAGCGAAAGTCAATCTGCAGCCCATCTAGGGGCAAATCTGCGGGCGAGCGGTGCGTCAGCAAAAACAGCACGGTGGCTCCTAACCCGTACAAATCCGTTGCCGGCACGGCTTGTCC
The DNA here is from genome assembly GCA_964546515.1 of uncultured Oscillatoria sp. Classification (GTDB taxonomy): domain Bacteria; phylum Cyanobacteriota; class Cyanobacteriia; order Cyanobacteriales; family Oscillatoriaceae; genus Oscillatoria. The sequence goes on along the minus strand of CAZJNL010000153.1, from coordinate 1,894 downwards.
CCGAAACTGTTCGGGAGCCATGTAGCCGTAGGTTCCCACCACTGTACTCCCCCGCATGAATGTGTTATAATAGGTGTTCTGCACCGCTCCAAAATCTACCAGGAACACCTGCCCGTCTTCTCGCCGGATAATGTTTTGCGGCTTGATATCCCGGTGGGTGACGGGGGGCTTGAGGCTGTGCAGGTACACGAGGATTTCTAAGATTTGAGTGGCGAGTTCCCGGACTCCATTTTCATCCGTGCGCCAGCCACTTTCTACCAGCGCTGCCAGAGATTTCCCCTCGGCTAGCTGTTGGGCAATATAAAAGGAACGGTCTTCAGGGGTGTCCACCTGGAAGTAATCCAAGTAGCGCGGTATACCGGCATGATTGAGTTGGGCCAGGGTGAGGGCTTCCCGCTCAAATAGCTCTATCTTCTTCCAGTCTGTCAGCATGTGGAGTGACAGGGCTTTCAGGGCCACTTGCTGGTTGTTTTGCAAGTCGATCGCTAAGTAAGTTGTCCCACTCCCCCCAGAGCCGATTGTGTTGAGGATGCGATACCGGGAGGCGATAATTTCTCCCGACTGGTGCAGTAATTCCATGATGCTTGCCCCTTTGAGAATAGGGCGATGTCAGCGCCAGAGAGAGCCGGTGAGGAACCCGGCTTCTCCTTCTTTTTGACAGTATACCCCTCCGCCGGCTAAAATACATAGGGCGGAGGGAAATTGTAATATATCTTTACGATATAGGCTGTGTCCCTGTCTGCGGTCGCGGCCCCGGCAAAACCGATATTAACTCCGTATTCAGAGTAACAAAATACAGCTTCACGTTAAGTTCCGGATAGCGCTCGCGAATCGCCCAGTAAGCCTGATTCAAATAATCCGAGTGTACCTTCAGCTCTCGCTCCGAATTATTGCTCAAATTCGGGTCTATTTTCACAGCATAAGCCTCGCAGTCTTGATGGTCAAGGATAATGACTGTTTGGATGTGGTGCAGTTTGTAAGATAGCTCCAGCTGGTCCCAAAAAGCATCGGTGTCAGCTCCGTTGGGAAATCCGCTCAAGGCGAGGGAAGCGCCGGCAAGGGCTGTCCAGTCATATTGATTGCTGAGATTTTGCAGGGAGAGCAAGTAGCGCTGCGCGTTCAGGAAGCGAAAATCAGTGCAGCTGAGGACTAAGGCTCGGGCGGTGTGTTCCGCTCTTGCCTGCTCGGCGGCTGACAGGACGGAAAGGGCGAGGGCACCAGGCAAGAGGGAGCGCAGAAAATGTCGGCGGCTGACCCCGGCACACATGGGGCAATTAGAACTGTGTTTCATAGAATACTACCTTTGGTGAGGTTGCGAAAGTTGACAGGCGGAGGCTGAGCTAGGGAACGAGGCTATATCATCACACAAAAACCCGGTTTCTTCAAGAAACCGGGTCGGTCAAGCATGCTATTTGGGGTTTTCGCCGGTGGGGTTAAGCCGTCCGGGTTTCAGGTTGGGGAGTTGCAGCGGCGGTGTGGCTGCTGGCTCCGTCGAGCAGGTGGGTGAGGGAGCTTTCTCGCCGCATCGGTGGTGTCAAAACAGTTTTCTCTGCCGATTTTGGCCAGCTCGCCGCTGCCCTCTAAAAGCTGTTGCACTTCTGGCTGCAATTCGTTTCAAAAAAAGGTTTAAATCACCCCAAACTCATCAAACTTCACCACCTCCGGAGCCGGCTCTCGCGTGTCAAAATAGTAACTGATCACCGTGCCGGCCCCCGTATCAAAAATGCTAAAAACCGTGATATCATTACTGGCAATATAGGGCACCAGCTCGCCATTCTCACCCCGCAGCGGCGCAATTGCCGGCACCACCGGCTGCAACCCGTTCGGATCGCCCAGGGCAACATAATCCTCTTTATACCCCTCTGGCACAACCCGCTTTTTGTCGCCAAAAGCA
>CAZJNL010000152.1:0-8569 GCA_964546515.1 uncultured Oscillatoria sp. | reverse complement strand
GTTCTTCCCATGCAACGGCGTCTTGCTCTGCAGAGCCGGTATGCGCCCGGGGGTGCACAGCAGCGTCGATCCCCCAACAAGGCCACGTCTCGCTCAGTCGCTCTGGTTCCACACTCTTATATTGACAGTAGCGGTCGAGCCTCTGGCGCAGCAGCTCAGGCCTGCTGCCGCGACCTGTATGCCAATAGCAAGCTGGTTTGGCATATCTGTGCAACCGCCGCCAACCCACCTGCTCGCCGCTCACTGTTGTGGAGTTTTTCCCATGCCCAATTCCCAATGCCCCATGCGATCGTGCTCGGTACTCGGTGCTCGGTGCCCCATGTCCAGTCGCAGGTACGCCAGAGCGCACACTCTTTCCCAGCTTCAAATGCCTCTTCGGGGTTGCTCCATTTAATCAGAGGATCACTATCTTTGTCTCGAAAATCCATTCGGCGGGCGTACTAGAAGAAGATATCTTTATCTGAGCGGGCCTCTCCCGGCGGGTCAATTGCCTTGTGGGAAATGATAATTTACCCGCTCTCAGGCGAGCGCCTGGAAACGAGAACATCGAGACTCTGCCTTTATTTAAGGCAAGATATCAGTTTAAATCAAATGGGATGTTTAGAGCTTTCTCCAGCTACCACTAACACAGCAGCACCCTGAATTTTTCCCGCCCGCAGCGCCTCAAGAGCAACGGATGCTGCGCTCAGGGGAAAGGGCTGCACTTCGGTGCGCACCGGCACTAAAGGCGCTAAGGCGAGGAACTCTTCTCCATCCTGGCGAGTCAAATTGGCAACGGATCTCAACACCCTTTCTCCCCACAGGATTTCATAGGGAAACGAGGGGATATCACTCATGTGAATGCCGGCGCAGACGACAGCCCCTCCCTTGGCAACTGCCCGCAGCGCCGCCGGCACCAGTTGCCCTGCCGGTGCGAAAATAATCGCAGCATCTAACTCTTCTGGCGGCAAATAGTCAGCCCCACCGGCCCAAAAGGCTCCTAATTCTCGGGCAAACGCCTGTCCTTCAACATCCCCAGGGCGAGTGAAGGCAAACACTTGCCGCCCTTGATAGCGGGCGACTTGCACCAGAATGTGCGCCGCCGCGCCAAATCCGTAAAAACCAATGCGCTCCGCATCACCGGCCATCTTTAAAGAGCGATAGCCAATTAATCCCGCACACAAAAGAGGAGCCGCTTGCAAATCCGGGTAGCCGGCAGGAATGCGAAAGCAAAAGCGCTCGTCCGCTACCGCATACTCCGCATAACCGCCATCTATTTGATAGCCGGTAAACGCCGCACAATCGCAAAGATTCTCCCGCCCTGACCGGCAGTAGCGGCAGCGGTTGCAAGTATAACCCAGCCAGGGAACCCCCACCCGGTCGCCGGCAGCAAATTTCTCAACCCCCTCACCCTTCTCCACAACTGTACCGACAATTTGGTGCCCCGGCACTAAAGGCAGTTTGGGACTCGCCAGCTCTCCATCCACGATATGCAAATCCGTCCTGCAGACAGCACAGGCGTGAACCCGGAGCAAAACTTGCCCCGCACTCGGCACTGGCACTGGTAAATCAGCAAGACGCAAGGGTTGACCGGGCGTTTCCAAAATCATTGCACGCATGACTCAAACACCAATAGCTGCACGGCACATATTTTATTATACTGTCAAATTTTTCGCCAATAGCGCGGTATTTACCCAGAGCATTTACCATCTTTTTTGTCCGCCTTGTGTGTGAAACCGATCGCTGACAGCAGTCAGTGAACGAGCGGGCTGTTGGTTATTTGAACTTTTGGCTGCTTTCCCGAACTGACGCGATCGACCGGCACCCGGATTTCCTCGCGGTGCGGCAGAGTACGCGCCAACTTTTGTGGGTTATTATACCAATTTGAGATAGATAGTATTTTTTCGCACGACGAAAACCCCTTGTTCTCCGGTGTTTAAATCCAAAATCCCAAATCTAAAATCCCAAATTGGTATTAGATTGCCACCGGCTCCTTGACTCGCACCAGATAGTGATCGAACCAATCACGCGCCAGTTGCGCCACAACTTCTAGCGCACCTGGCTCTTCAAAAAGATGAGTCGCTCCCGGAACGATTTCCAGCTTCTTTTCCGCGCCCAGCTTCTCCAGCGCCTCCCGATTCATGTCAATCACGGGGAAGTCATTCCCGCCCACAATCAGCAGTGTCGGTGCCTTGACGTTCGGCAAGGCTGCCCCAGCCAAGTCAGGCCGGCCACCCCGCGAGACAACCGCGCTAATGACTTCTCCGAGTTCCGCTGCTGCAACCAAGGCGGCTGCAGCGCCGGTGCTCGCACCGAAGTAACCGATTTTCAGGTGGTGAATATCCTGGCTTTGGGCGATCCATTCCGTGGCGTCAATCAGCCGCTCTGCCAAAAAGTCGATGTTAAAGCGCAGGTGTCCTTGCCGGCTGTCTTCCGCCTCTTCATCTGGGGTGAGCAAGTCGGTTAGCAGGGTAGCCAACCCCGCTTGGTTGAGCATTTCTGCCACATAGCGATTGCGGGGGCTGTGCCGGCTGCTGCCGCTGCCGTGGGCGAACAGCACAACCCCACGGGCGTGTTCGGGCACCCTCAAATGGCCTTCCAGGCTAATTGGGCCTGATGGCACCTGGACTGAGCGATCTTCAACCTTTATTTTTGATGTTCTGTCCATTGCTGTATTCCTATTCTGTTATGAACTTTTCACATTCGCCGGCGATAGCTGTAGAGGTGCCGGAAGGGCGTGAGTCACGGCTGGTTCTGGCGGCAGCTGCCCAACAAATTTGGGCCCAATCTCTCTAAAGGCCGGCACGCACCGGCATGCTGTCCAGACATCGCTCGCCGAGCGTGCTCGCATTTCATTGCGCCCTCTGTGGCCCTATCTAAACTAGACTGGTGTTGATGGTGCCCCCTCAGTCTTCTCCTCACACAGATTCCAGGGGATTCTATCTGACAGTCAAGTTTAGCCAAAGCCTCTTGCAGTTTCATCCTTCTTTGGGAATAGATTCCTACTGGCTAGCGCGAAAATTTTCTCGAAATAAGGCGGATATGGCTCCCCGAAACGCCCCTTAATTTATGTTTGCATTTCTTATGCAGCCCTTACTCATTATAGTTCTTTATGGCCACCTTTTCCAGCATTTGCTGGGGCTTGATCTACGGGAAGCGAACCCTAAAATCATCCAGACCGGCATCCCAAGAGAGCGGATACCCTTCAACTCCTGCGACTGGGAGCGATCGTGGGTTTGGTGGGGATATTGCTGTGCCTCGTGGGTGCCGGTTCGACTGCAGGAGTGCTAGTGGCAAAAGCGGTATCCCAACCTCCTGGGGTGGCAATCACCGACCACAACAGGATTATTCGAGCGCTCGATGTTTTTGTGGAAGTCGCGAACATCAACGGCATTGCCTACAGCTGTTAAAGTGGGAAGCAAGTTTTCAGAAGCAGGCAGAAGAGTGTTAAGGGCTTTCAGAGAGGCGACAGGATGAGATAACCTGTCCAAAGTAACAATAATCATCCGCATGGGATGACCGCAAATATCGCTCGCACTAGGCGCGGTCAACCCACTCTTTACCTTCCCTTTCAATCCCTGGAATAATAGTTCTACTTCGCCCCCTATTAGCTTGCCTTATTGTCCGCTAAATTTGTCCTAAAAAAATCCGCTTTTAGGGGGCGTTAACAGCGCTCACTACAGCCCAATAGGGGGGTTTTTAAGTAGAACTACGGCTCCATTGGCAATGTATTGCACTGCCATAGCTGAAAGTAGCACCCCCAGTACCCGCGTCACCACATTGATTCCAGTCGGACCTAAAAGGTGAGCTAAGCGTCCTGACAGACACATTAGCACATAGGCAATCAACAGCACAACGAGCGCACCCGCTAGAATCATCACTATACCGTAAGAATAGGCCGCCGCCTCATTTTCCAATATGATAATGCTAGCTAGCGTACCAGGCCCTGCAATCAGAGGAATCGCCAGCGGAAATACACTCACATCGTCCGGCTTTTCAGCTTCTTTTTCTTCTGCTTCTGTTTCCCGCACCGGTTGCTCGAATACCATATCTAGCGCCACCTTAAATAGCAAAATTCCCCCGGCCACTTGGAAAGCTTCTATGCTGATATTTAAGTAGCGCAGCAGTAAGTTTCCTCCCAGAATAAATCCTAGCATAATACTGGCAGCAACTAAGACAGAACGGCCAGCAATACGGTTTTGTTCTTCTAACGAATGGTGCCCAGCTATAGTTAGGAATAGGGGGGCCAATCCGATCGGATCGATGACTGCAAACAGGGCGAGAAAGTCTTTTACCAAGAAGGAAATCACAGTAAATATACCTCATATGATGTCCGGTAGCGCCGGAACCGCTCCATTGGCGATAGCTCGCCAATCGACATGTTCCATTTTCTACTCTGCAATAACGATGCTACCAGACTTGATATCGCGCCACAACCGCATTGATACCGGCTTGCCCAAACAGCGGGACTGAAACCTGACAAGCGCCCAGGACGAACAGGAGTGGAACATCGCCCCTGCTAAGTGCCAGTGGCTGATGGCTGATACCTATTTGCAGCCTGTTTGAGCAAGTCGCGAACCTCTTCATCCGTTGTTTGCTCGAAATTGCAGTACCACATACCAAAGCTAAGGAAGGGGCGCGGCGTTTCAGCGCAAACAATTTCGTCTGCCTCGGCTTGGAATTCGCGGCAGGTGTCGGGTGCCGAAATGGGCACACCAACGACAGTGCGGGCGGGTTGCTGCTGGCGCAACGCCATAACCGCCGCCCGTCGCGCCGGTGGCTAAACCGTCACCCACCAAAATAACAGTGCGTCCGCCCACGTCGGGCGCGGGGCGGCTGTCGCGATCGAGGCGCTCCCGCCGCTCCAGTTCCTGCTGTTCTTTTTCCAGCACTCGCAAGGGTGGCTGCTTCGGAATCCGAAACGAGCGCACAACCTCCTCTGCCACGCACCCGCACGCCGCCAGAGGCGATCGCTCCCATTGCCATTTAGCCCCACCTGCTCGCCTTGGCCATTACAAGAGGTTCTCCTCCTTTTATTTAGCGATTGCTAGAGCCTCTTGGCTCGCTTCTGCACTCAAAATCTCAAAAGAAAAATTCGGCTTCATCCATCTAAAGGATGATATTCGGAGTAGCTCGGCGAGCCAGAGGCTGATTGACTATTCGAGAGCGCCGATGGCTTTGCTCACCTCAGCTGGGGTGTCATACTGCCGGTCTGGCAACTGTTCGAGGGTGGAGCAAACATCTTGGTCGGCACCGTGCTTTGGCTGTGTTCAACCAAGTCTTGCTTGCTGGCTGGACAGCTCAACTCCTTTCAAGTCTTTCTGTACCTGTACTGGATTCACTTTAGCCATTACTGTCCTCCTGAAACTTTTGCCTGTGCGTCACAGTCACTCTTTTAACTTACTGCTACTGCGAAGCAGACTTATCCTCCCAGCGACACAAACTCATGTTACGATTGTCTGTTACCGGGAATACAAACCCCCTAAATAGCAGTTGTAGGGGCGGGTTTACTCGATATATCTGCCGGTGGCAAAGGTTATTAATGAACCCGCCCCTACCCCACAACACCAATTGCCAGGTACAGGATATTATTCTCCTGATGGCTGCTCCCTCAAAAATGCAGTCTCTAACAAACAGAAGACTTACGTTTGAAATTTTAAATTGTGAATTTTTAACGCAACGGCTACACCGGCACAACGTCGTGGAAGCGGGAGTAGTCGATGCTGAGCGGCCCGTTACCTCTCCCCGACAAGACATCGACAAACCGCATATTCCACAGGAGTTCGGACGCGATAAAGGAATGACGGGCGTGGACAGTCTGCGAAACGGTTTCGTCGAGGCCGGTCATCGTCACCACGATTTCGATTTCCTGCTCAGCCAGCAATTCGGGCGTGGCTCCATCGAGGGGGCTCGTCTCGTCAATGACGTGCATCACCGTCCAGCTGAGCGCAAAAATCGGCGTCCGGCTGCGCACCAGCTTGAGATCGTAGAACCGGCGCATGAATTCCCCCTCTGGGCTGACTTCGTTGCGCACCAGCGTCACCGATATCTGCGCTTCCAGAATCTGGTTGTAGCGCAGGTTAGCTGTGCGGAACATCAAGGTAGGCACGCCATGATACGGTCTGATCACCGCCACGCGGCTGAAAAGCACTCTCGCTGTGGGGCGGGAAAACCGGGCGAAGGCCAGCCCGGTGACCATCGCCACCCCCAGCAAACCCACCATCGCTTCCAGCGTCACCACCCAATTTGCATAAGCGGTGGAGGGATACATCGCCCCGTAACCGATGGTGGCTATCGTCTGGACGCTGAAGAAGAAAGCGTCTTGGAACGAACCCGGGCGGGCGTTGTGGATGCAATTCCCTCCCGCCAGGTAGGCTAGAGCAAACACAGCGTTAGAAATTGCATACAGCACCCCAATCAGCCCCAGGAACGCCGGCCAGGACATGGTGAGCAGCAAATGGTACAAGTCGTGCCAGTGGAAGTCCCAAGTTCCTTTGCGGACGACGTTGAACTGTCCAGCCCGTCTTGCCATGCGTGCCAGTGAGTTTAGGCTCGGCTTTTTGGCCATTGATAGATCGCTTTTTTGCTGCAAATCTAATTGATCTTAGCGAAAGTGTGGGTTAATAATCGGCGCGTCGCCGGGATTGGGACGCCAACCTACGCCAACTTGCGGTGAGTGCCATATCCGCACGCAACTGGCGGCAAATCTTGTTTCAACACCGGCAACCGGTCAACCCCCGCCGGCTTGTCTTCGGCGCGGCGTGCCGGAACGCTTCCGGCAGGCCTAGCGGGGTCTGCTTCCGGAGGGTGTGGGGATTTTTCTCGGTTAACAGGGCGATTCCTTGATTTTACAAAAAGTTACAAATGGGGCGCAATTCCTCGGTTGACAGGGGCGTTGTGGTGCGTTATTTTGCTGTTTTATACGCGATTTTACTGAAGCCGGTTACAAAATGTTTCCTAAACTTGACCCAAAGCTGGTTCTGGGTAAACTAAAATCAGTAGGGGAGAAGAAATTCGGCTTCTGGGCTGCTGGGGGGAGACATTCTTAAAAAAACATAAAAAAACTTAATAATCGGGGGGGGTGATTGATCTACAGTTAAGGAAGATAGAAAGAAGGGAATTCTAGCATCTAGAAAGGGTATTGTCAAGCCCCCTTTGAAATTGAGTCGGTTAAAGGTGGAGGCTAGTATGCTACGAGGACGTAAAAAACTTTGGTTCAGTCTGGCTGCAACTGTGGCGATAACAGGGATTAGTTTTGCCAGTCCAGTCACTCCGACAAATTTTATCAACCAGGCCCTGGCGCAGCAGGCGCTCAGAAGTGGGGGGGCGGCTTCTGGAGAAATCAACGCCAATTCCCGCAGTTTTCCGGACGATGGAACATCGCGTTTTGGCGAGGAGTATACTTTCGAGGGTCAGGAAGAGGATAAGGTTACGATCGAGGTTAAGCCAACCGGCGCTCTCGAATACAAATTGGTGTTGATTGACCCTAGGGGAAACATTGAGGATACTGGCGCAGCAGATAACTCTTCGATTAACGACCATACGCTCAAGCGGAGTGGGACGTATAAGGTGCGGGTGCTAGCTTTGGACGTGGGAAAGATTGGCAGGTACACTATTCGGTTCAAGTCGTCTAATACAAAAACTGACACAGCAGATGGCGTTATGGGCGAGCTTGGATTCCGCATAGTTGCTTGTGGCAATCCTGAATTAGCAGTCATCATAATTGGTGAAGAGGAGCGCTGTACAAGTGACTATGGCAAGGGGGGGCGATACAGATACAATGCAAGCACGGGTAAACTAGAAGCTGAAGCAATTCCGGACAGTAAGCCTTTGGCGGATAAAGTCATGGATATGCAGGGATTGGCCACATATCCATGTGGTGCTGACCCGACTAAGCTAGTCGTCTTTACAATTGGCAATGAGACGCGCTGCATGATACCGAAAGGCGAGTACGCAGCAGGTTCGTCCTACACCTTTGATACGGCTTCTAACAAATTCAAGCAGGACCAACAACCGGTTAACGCCAACAACAATCCCGCTCCCCCCAGCGACCCCAATATTGCACTTATAAAAAGTTGGGAGCTTACTCCCGTGGACTGCGTGAATGGCGGGCCGGTGGTTTTGATTGCCATTGACGGAAAAAATTACTGCACCGCACCGGCCCCTCAATTCGGGATGACCGCCGGACAATCCTATCAATACAACAGGGCAACTGGGGCGCTAATCCCTATATCGGGTGGCAGCAATAATGGGGTGACAGAAGTCAATGACAAACCGTGGTAAGCCGGCAGGTTCGACCGGCATTGAAACCGGCTCCTCAATCAGGGAGAAACGCAGGGGCGGCATCTAAATACAAAAGCGCTGCCGGTGAGCGAATTGCGGCTGCCGGTGGCGCAACATAATTCAGGAACAGTCAGCCGGTGGGCGGCGTCTGATTTTCAGAGGGGTTTTCTTGTCCTGTTCGCTAGTAAATAGCACGGGGTTAAGATCCCCCCAACCCCCCTTAAAAAGGGGGGCAGAAGATTCCCCCCCTTTTTAAGGGGGGGTTAGGGGGGGATCGCCGGAGCGGCTGCCGCGAAAGTGGGAAGGG
>CAZJNL010000151.1:0-8586 GCA_964546515.1 uncultured Oscillatoria sp. | reverse complement strand
AAACTCCTGGTTAGTAACGGCAACTTTGGGTATCTATTGCTTGATTGTAGCACTCACCGCAGGGGCAATCACTGGAATTGGGATTAGATTGTGGTGGTGTGCGAGCCGGTGGCGGAAGTGAGCGGATTACAAGAAACCGGGTTTCTTCTAGAGACTGAGAAACCCGGTTTCGTAGGGGCGGTGCCACCCACGGAGACCGCCCCTACCGGGTTTCTGGCTACTTCCATCTAATTCTTCTGTTGCGCGTCAGCCGCAATTGCCGCATCAACCAATTCAGACAGGATAGCGCGAATTGCTAGCATTGTAGTGGGAGGGTTTCTGAGAAATTCTTCGCTACTGGCGTTAATCACGGCATTGTAAGCGTAAACCGCCGCCAGTAACTTGGCAGGCTTGATTTTACAGGATGCCGGTGCAACATTGCTGCATTTCACCAGCCCCAACAAGCTAGACGCCAAGTCGCGGGCGAGATTTTCTGGCACACCGGCTAGAGTACCGGTAATAGAAAGCCAACTCTCGCTGACAGCAGAGGGTGAATTCTGCTGTGCGCCTCTAGAGGTAGACTGGCTTATTTGTTGTGTGTTTATAGAGGTAGACTCGCTTGTTTTTTGTGCGTCTGTAGAGGTAGACTCGCTTGCCGGTGCGGTTAAACTGCTCGGTGCCGGTTGTGCTGTCGGTATCGTTGAACTGCTTGCAGTCGGCGGTGCTGCCGGTGCGGTTAAACTGCTCGGTGCCGGCGGTGCTGCCGGTATTGTTAAACTGATGGGAACCGGCTCCGCTGTCAGAAGATTTAGTAAAATTTCCTGCGTTCCCCCAGGGATATAATTACCTGTTGGCGACGTTAGACTTCCCGCACCCAAAGCAGCAATCACGTTCCCAACAGCTTGATTTACAGCCGCTTCAACATTAGGGGCGAGGGATACATTGGGGTTTCCTCCTGTTGTGGGGGGTGGGGAACTTACGGCGGGACTTACAGTGCTGTTTGGGGTTGGTGCTGGTGCTGGGGGAGGGAAATCACTGGTGGGAGGAATATCAGTGGGACTCTGATATTGAGCCAGCGATGCTGTTTGGGATAGCATCATGTAAGCCCCTAAAGCCCAACCCAGACTCACGGAAAGCGGGAGATGTTTGATATTCATAAGGTTGCCGGTTTGATAAGCTGCACTCCATTAATTTTCTCCGGTAGTGGGAGGCGGAGCCTCCCTGTCTTCGTTCCCAGGCGGAGCCGGGGAACGAGGATTGTAGAGACACGACATGTCGCGTCTCTAGACTCCATTAATTTTCTCCGGTAGTGGGAGGCGGAACCTCCCTGTCTTCGTTCCCAGGCGGAGCCGGGGAACGAGGATTGTAGAGACGCAACTCGGCGTTCTACACGAGCCCGGATTCAAAAGTGATATCCTCCCCTTCTTTTCCTCCCTCTGCGCTCCTAGCGGTCGTGCGGTTTATAAAATCATTACCTTTGCGGAACTACCGCCGCCAAGGGCGGCTACAATCCCCCGGCTCCTAGCCAAACTAGAATTCTCCCCTATTCTACAACCTAGAAAGAAAAAGAATAACTGTACCCAACACCCAGAAAGAACCGGTCCCCATCCCCAGCGCTGCCGGTGATATCGGTAAAAGCTGGAGTAATTACCAAGGGGATATCTCGGAAAGGGACAATAGAAACCCCCAAGGTCAAATCTTGACCGGCCCAGTCAGCAATCGCAGATACCGATTCCGTCACTCTCACCGCCGCACTGCCAAAAACGTTGATAGAATCCACCCCCTTTTGAAAGTCATGTTCTGAGCGAAACCGCCCACCCCCCAACCCCAGAGATAGGGTGAGAGTGCTAAACGGTTCTGCTGGGTTTTGTTTCAGGCGGAAGATTTTGCTAACGACGCCATAACCGCTCGTGCCGGCATCCGTAAATCCCCACACAATAGCATTCTCAACCCCAACAGCCACCGCCAAGTCATTGGAGAGCAACCGGTGCAGCTTGAAGCTGATAGCGCCACGATTGAAAGCGCTGTCATCGCGCCCTTCTCTATTGTTAAAGAGATTAAGAACGGTAACGCTCACTTGCAAACCGGCAGATTTTCGAGCGTCTCCCAAACCAAATCCTGCCGAAATAGTTCCATCTGAGGTGTTACTAAAGCGGGTTCTGCCTTGAAAGGCAGCCCCCGCAAAAGCTTGACCGAAACTAGCGCCGAAAGCCGTCGGGGAAAGGGCGCTCGAACCCGGTGCCGGCACTGTTTCCAGCGGTGGCGATTGCAGCACAGGCGGCAAAGGGAGTAGCAATTGCTGCCGCAAATCTTCTGCTCCTGTTGCCGGCTTTCCGGGTTGTGCCGGTGGCGGCTGTTGAGCGGTGATCTGTTGACTGTACGTGGCAGCAGTTTCCCCTTGTATTGCCGGCAATTTGTGCGCGAATGTCCGCATCTTTTTCGTAATTCCTGACAGTGGTTGGGTGCGTGCTGGCATGTCTGCCCCAAAGGAGGCAATTTTCTCGTTCCCGGGCTGAAATGGAGGCATATCCTCTATTTTATCGTTTTCATCCGGAGGCTGGGAACGAGGATTAAATTCCCCTTCTCCCCCTGTGGGAGAATCGGCTAGGGGTGATGGGGTTACTATGTCGGGATGCACCCAACTGACAGTCGCCGGCAGTCCATGTTTGTGAAGCTGCAGATCCGTGTGGGAATGGGGTGTCGGAGTCGCAACAGGATGAGCGACACCGGCAGTTTGGCAGAAAACAGCACTGCCTAAAAGCGAACTAATGAGAATTTGCCCTCTATGTCGCATCTGCCTGCTCGCTCCCTCAACATACCCCGTGCGTTTTGCCCGCGCCATAACCGCACAATCCCTGCTCGCACTTGTCTCTATTATACCCTTTTTGTTTCCAGGCGCAACCGATAAATATATAAATCTTAATCTATCAATTCACTTTACAGTAGGGTGCGTTCCTGCGGAACGCACCCTACTTTCTGGCTGAAAAGGCTTTCCTGCCGTTTTTTTCAATCCAAAATCCAAAATCCAAAATTGGTATTACCGGCCTAACTGCTGCAACAGGGAGCGAACTTTCTGCGCGTCAGGGTTGTTGGGAGAGATAGCCTGCGCTTTTTCAAACGCCTCAAGGGCTTCTTTATACCGGTCTAAAACAATCAGCGCCAAACCTCGCGCACTCCACGCAGCGGCGTCGTTAGGATTGATTTCAATCGCTTTGTCAAAGCAGGCGATCGCTTCAGCGTGCCGCTTTAAGCCAAATAGAGCAAAGCCTCGCCGGTGCCAAGCATAAGGATCGTCCGGCTTGATTTGAATCGCTCTATCCAGGGAGGCGATTCCCTCAGCATGCCGTTTCAAGAAATCACTCAGCACCGCGCCTCTTTTCACCCAAGCTTGATAGAAATTATGCTGAATTTGAATCGCCCTGTCGTAGGATGCCACCGCTTCTTCATACTTTCCTAGTGCGGAGAGGGCGTTGCCTCGGTGCATCCAAGCATATTGGTAGTCCGGTTTGAATTCAATCGCTTTGTCAAAAGAAGCCAGCGCCTCTGCGTGCCGGTTCAAACCCTGGAGCGCCACACCTCGCAAATCCCAATTAACAGAGTCATCGAGATGGAGTTGCATCGCTCTGTCGAAAGACTCCAGAGCTTCTGAGTATCGTTTCAAGTTGGCTAGCATCAAGCCCCGGTAACGCCAGAAGGTTGCGTAAAATTCCAAATCGCTTTGCAGCCGGCGCTGAGTTCCCCTATCATTACTTTGACTCGCATCACTGTAATTTTGACTCACTTTTTCGTAAGGAAACAGTTGAATCGCGCTGTCATAGGAGCCAACCGCATCTTCATAGCGTCCCAATTCAGACAGCACGTTGCCGCGTGCGTACCAGGCTTGATAGAAGTGGGGCGCTTTTTTAACCGCCTGTTCGTAAGCCGCCAGCGCCTCTTCGCGGAGTTCTAATGCTTTGGAATTCCCGTAGTAATCATAAACGCTAGCCAGCCGCCACAACTGATTGCCGCGATTCACCCATTCCCTCGGATCGTCGCTTCCCGGAACTGCAGTTAACAAAGCTTCAATTGAGCCTGCTTCTTGCAGCGTTAGCTTGGCAGGCGCAAATTTTTCTACGGTGAGTTTATCTTGAATCTCTGCCTGACGCACTAGCCTTAAAAAAGTATTTATCGGAACGCCAATACTGTACCCGAACTTAACGCGATACTCATCTGTCCCCGATTCAGTTTCCGAGATTTCTTCCCCTTCCGCCCTGCCGTGAATTCCAATCACTCGCCCGCTGGAATCCAGCACCGGCCCACCACTCATTCCCGGATAAGTAATGCTAGTATAAAAAAGCTCATAACCTTCAGAAATAGATTCTTTTGCCAAAGCCGGTGCGATATCCTCTCCCACTCGCAATCCAGGGGTAAAAAGACGAATCTTTTCTGGGATGACTTGCCCGGGCAAAGGCCACCCAGAAACGAAAACTAGGCCCAGCTGGTTCCCCCTGCCTCTCGTTCGCAAGTCATAATCCGCCAAAGTTGCAACTCTGTAATTTTGCTCGCTAGTGAACTGCACAACCGCTAGGTCAACTTCAGGCAGTTTTTGGATTTTACTGTAGTCTATCGGATATCGCTTTCCGTCAGGAGTGACAGCCTCATATTCATCCTCAACTTCTACTACATGCTCGGCAGTGAGAACGTAGTACCTGTTACCTTCCCTGGCGACAATCACCCCAGAACCCGGATAAAGCCCATCGATTAATACCGTAATGTCGCGGGCAATGGTGTTGACTTCTTGGGCGGTTAGGGCAGCTACTACTTGGGGTTGCGCTACCACAATAGCCACCCCGAAAAGCGCCGCCGAAATCCCATAATATAAATTCATCTTCCCCCCTGAACAACTTCCTGCAGTAGCCGGCGCTGCGCACCTGTTACCAAGGAGCCTCCCTATATTGTAAACCCGGCTGGTTTATATTAGGTAATGTCTCGGCTTGTGAGCAATAATGTGAGACATTTTCCTGTCTGCTTCTCTCTGCCTTAACAGCAGGCTGCGTGTTTAAGTAATCATTCATGTTAATATAAATCCGGGCGTAGACTTCCTCAAGGGGGCCGGCAGCGCTATTTCGGATGTCAAATAACTGTCGCACCGTGCTGTTAGCGTCACTCCCCGGCTTGAGAGTGAATAGCAAACCGCTGCAGCGCCCGCCGGCTCTATCGGCAACGCAGACAACGGGCTGACCGTTCATTCTGCCGGCTGTGATATAGTTGAGAGTGCCCGAGTTGTAGTAAGTCTGGAATCGTGCCGAGACTTCCTGACAGCGTTTCTGCGGAGTGTAGCCCAAACTGCTAAACTGCTCCGAAACCCAGCGGATTACCGGAATATATCCTTTTGCGGTGCGAGCAAAGGTTATTGGCACACCGTCGCAAGCCCCACAGAAGAAGGAAGTGCCCTCCCCATAGGTGGGCTGGCTAATGGTGACAGCGCCTAGAGCGATTGATGCCGCTGTCAGAATGTGTGGGAGTGAGGGGAGTTTCATCGCTAACTGCCAATTTTCTAAAGGTTGATAATGCTAGTGTACCCAATTTCCATATCTAGACTGCTTAAAACTCCATTTAATATCAAGTCCGGTGGCATCCTTATTGCAAAACTCTTGTAGAGACGCGATTTATCGCGTCTCTCCACAATGCCGTCCCAACCGTTCATGATATAAGTTCCAATTTGCGGGACGCAAGTGGGACAGCCAGCACCACCGGCCAGGATTGCCCAAACGGGGGGGACAGAGTTTTTTATGAAAAAGTTAACAATCGGATTTCATAGGGTTTGTTTTTCCTGACCCCACTTTATTTTACAATCCATTGCCAATCAGAACAAACGGTGCCCAGTAGTAAGGGTGGCTGAGGCGGCGCGAAACCGAGGGTGGCAGACTGCTGCGAGTGCGATCCACTGCAGCGACGCCCTGCTGCAGCCCCGTGTAGTCGCCGGTAATCAGAGCGATTTGAGCAGTGCGGAGGGCTTCCGCTTTTGTGATATTCCCATTTTGCAGCGCCGCATAGAACGCATTCATAAGCACTTGCGTGCCGCCGTCGTCCACCGACCACAAAGAGGCGATTGCCGCCCTAGCGCCAGTTTCTTGCATCTGGTAGCCAAAACCGAGAATTTCCTCCCCATTCCCCAACCGTCCTCCCATACCGGTTTGGCAAGCGCTGAGCACCACCAGATCCACAGCCGGCAGCGACCAAGTGGCGATATCTCTGAGCGTGACGCGATCTCCATCCCCCAGCAGAATAAACGAATCGTTCGGGCTCCCTTGCAAAAAAGCGGCATGGGTGGCCAGATGCACGATATTGTAGTCGTTAAAACCGGCAATCAAGGCTTTGCGGTTGAAGGCGCGATCTAGCAGTTTCCTCGTTCCTGGAATCGCCGCCGCCAGATTTTCCACTTCCCGACCGGCACTGGGCAACCCTGAGAACTCAAACTCGCGCTTCCCCACCACAAAGCGATAGGTGCCGGTAGTCCAAGCCGCCGCTAAGATTCGCAGCTGAGTTAGAGGTTGGGTGTTCAAATCAGTGAGGCTGGCAGCTGTTATATTATTGATGCGAAACCGCTGCGCCAGCCACCGGCTGCCATCATACAGCGCCGATAGCGGAATGTAACGCAGCTGGCCATCAGGAGCGTAAATTATCGTTTGCGCCTCCGCTTGCGCCAGGTCATTTTCTATCGGTTTAATCAACCAATCATAGAGCTGTCGAGCTGAAATTTTAGCATTTGTTCCGGGATTTGTCAAGGCAGCGCGGAATTCCACAATCGCCTGCTGTAGCTGCTGGCGTTTAACCGGCACAGGTCGGTGAATTGGAGGAGCGTCCGCAGAAACCAGCACCAGTTCCAGCCGGTCTGACAAAATCAAAGGATAAAGCAGCACAGGCGTCCCGCCTGTCTGAGCTTGCTGCAAGCGCCGCAGATTGTCCCGCAAACTGTTAAGCTGTCGCAAACTGAGATTTTCCCCACCAGATTTTGACTGCAGCTGCTGCACCTGCGCCACCACATCCGGAGAGCGAATGAATTCATTAAACTGCTGCCGGCTCAGCTGCGAATCCCTCTCCAGTTGCTCGATGCGCTGCAGCTGGGCTGGTGTGCGATCCCCAGGTATAATTTCTCGCAGTTGCGCCAGTTCCTTTCCCAGCTGAATCGCCCGGTTTTGAATCCCCGCGTAGCTTTCTAGAATTCTTTCCTCTTCAGGCAAATTCTCAATTTCCTGAGCCGGTTTGTGCGAACCACTCACAGTTTGCAGGTAAGCGTCGATTTCTTCAATTTTCAGCAAATCCAAGACTTGCTGCGCCTCACTCACCCGCTTTTCCTGCAGCAATAAATCAGCCAAAGCTCGATAAATGCTGGCAAAGGTTTCTGTAAATGACTGCTGTTGCTCTTTTGGCTGCGCCCGCAACTGCTGCCGCAACGCCTCAATGACATTAACTGCTTGCTTGTAGAAAGCAATTGCCAGCACCTGCTGGTTCTGTTTCTTGAGCAGAAAACCGATATTTCCCAGCGTTATTGCCTCCCCCGCCCTGTCGCCGGTTTCCTTAATAATTGCCAAAGCTTGCTGGTAAGATTCCAGCGCCCTCGGAGACTCGCCCAGCTGCTGGTAAACCGCACCCAAGTTAGCGAGAGCCACACCTTCACCGGCTCTGTCGCCAATCTGTCTGTGAGTCGCTAAAGCTTGCTGGTAGAAATCCAGCGCCCTCGCCAACTCACCCTGCTGCTGGTAAACCGCCCCAATGCCGGCCAAATCGGAACCGGTGCCGGCAATATCGCCCACTTCTTTGTGAATTGCTAAAGCTTGCTGGTAGAATTCCAGCGATCGGGAAAACTCATTTTGTCGGTGGTAAACCGCCCCAATGCTTCCCAGAACAGTGCCTTCGCCGCCACGGTTCTTCACTTCTCGGTGAATCGCCAAAGCGCGGTTTAAAAGTTCCAGCGCCCGGTTATATTGCCCCAGATTCAAGTATACCACGCCGGTGTTGTGAAGCGTTTCCCCCTCACCCGCCCTGTCGCCGGCGGATGTTCGCATTTCCAGAGCTTGCTGCAAAACATCCAGCGCCGAGGAATACTCACTGAGACTGATGTAAACTTCTCCGATGCTGTCGAGGGTTTTTCCAATAGCTGCTTTATCGCCGGTGGCTCGACGGATTTCTAGAACTTGCTGGTAGGTTTGCAGCGCTTCTCGAAACTGCCCGCTGCGAAATTGCTGTGCGCCTTTCTGGAAAAGCTTATCCGCCTCAGTTTTTTGCTCTTGAGCCGTTTGTGCCGGGGCGCTGTCAATTCCGAAAGGAGTTCCAGGAAGCTGCAGGAAACCAACCAGGCAGAGGAGCAAGGTTGTGCTGAGTGGGCTGAGAGACTTAAGACGAGAGTGCATAGATAAATCCCAGAATTTTTAATTTAAAACCGCCAAGACGCCACAAGACGCGCCAGCGGCTTCCCGCAGGGTAGGACGCCAAGAAGGAAGAAGAAAGAGTCAGAGTGATAGAAAAAAATATTCCTGGCCATTGACTGGACATGATATATAGCAATAAACAGTCAGTTTAGGACACGCTCGATCGGAGGGAACGCCTGTCCTACGAGGTATAGGC
>CAZJNL010000150.1:1772-8598 GCA_964546515.1 uncultured Oscillatoria sp. | reverse complement strand
GCCCCCTGCTTGTCTCCCAAATCTGAGCGGGCATTCCCCCGGTTGTAGTAGGCATTGGGGTGAGGATTGAGTTCAATCGCCTTATTGTAATCCGCAATCGCCCCTTGAAAGTCTCCCAAATCAGCGCGGGCAACACCCCGGTTGACGTAACCCCAGAGGTGAGGATTGAGCTTAATCGCTTCACTGTAGGCAGAGATTGCCTCTTCGTTGCGTTTTAACTTTTGCAGTATCAAACCTCGAGACCACTGAATTGCAAAGTTCTTGGGATCGAGAGCAATCGCCTTATCAAAGCATACCAGCGCTTCCTCGTATCGCTTCAACGAGTGTAACACCTCACCCCGCCACCGCCAAGCGGGAGCGAATTTCTCCTGACTTTCTCGAATCGCCCTGTCAAACGCTGCAATCGCCTCTTCATATCTATCCAGGGAGTTTAGCGTCAGCCCCTTCGCGTACCAAGCTTGATAGAAAGCCGGCTGGATTTGAATTGCCCTGTCAAACGCCGCCAGCGCTTCTTTATTTCTCCCCAACCGCCACAGCTGATTGCCATAATTCACCCACGCAAGGGCACCGGCACCCTCTCCCGGCGCGGCGATATTTTTTATCAGCGATTCCACAATTGATCCCTGTTCTTGCCCTGTCAGCGCCGGCGGCGCAGCCGTCTCTATCTTCAGCCATTCGCGCTCAATTCCCACCCGCGCTGCCAAATTCAAAAACGTCCTCACCGGCACCCCCAAACTGTACCCCAGCTGAATGGAACCCGCCGCCCTTCCGGCTTCCTCTACCGCCGTTTCTCCATCCGCCCTGCCGTGAATTCCAATCACCCGCCCCCGCATATCCAGCACCGGCCCGCCGCTCATCCCTCCTGCAGTTATATTAGTATAAACCAGCTCGTAACCGTAAGTCAGCGAATAGGAATCCTTCCCCAGAAAGGCCCCCTGTTCCCTACTGAAAATACTCCCCGCAGTCAACCGCAGGCTGGGTGGCCCGCCGCCCTCCTTTACCTTGCGCCACCCGGAAGTGAAAACGAACCCCCTTTCCGTTTTCAAATTATAATTTGCCAGAGTAGCGACTGCGTAATCTTCGCTGCTGGCAAACTGCACCACAGCCAAATCCGCCCCCGGCAAAGTCTTGACATTGCTCTCCGTTACCGTCACCGAATATCGCTTGCCATCTGGGGCTACCACCTCAAAATTTGTCCGGTCGCGCACCACATGCTCGGCGGTGATCACATAATAAGTGATCCCCTGCTTGGCAACAATCACCCCCGAACCGTTGCCGGTTCCCCACTCAATCAAAACCGTAATTTTTTCCGCCGTATTGTTGACATCATTGGCGACAGGTGGTAAACTTGCAGTAGGGCGAGAATTGGCTGCCGGCAGCGCTGCCTGTCCGGCGTAGGCGGGAGCCAGCTGCGCGAAAGTCTGAATCGGAATTCCCCAGCTGTACCGGCTCATCAAATCCCGCTCCGCCGCAGTCGGGCGCGAACCGTCTTCATATATATAAGGATCTCCCCACAAGGGATAGGCGTGAATGCCATTAATCCCGATAACCTGCCCTTTCCCATTGAAAATTGGCCCGCCGCTCATCCCCTTTTCAATATCATTGCTGTACCCTATCTGGTAGCCTTCCTTAAACGCTCGCACCGGCACATACAAAACCTGTCCTGCCGTAAAGGTAAACTCGCTTTCATAAGGAAACCCCGCCGCAAACACCGGCTCATTGATTGCCACCGTTCCTAAATTACCCAAAGCAGCCACGGCATAATTCCCCTTAGCGCGAAACTGCAATAATGTCAAGTCTTTTGACTGAAAATTTACATTTCTTACCAAATCAGCCGCGTAGATTTGGCCGTCGGGCGTTTGGATGCGAGAGGGTTTTCTCGGTTCCAAGACGTGCTGGTTGGTGAGGACAGTATAAACCTCACCGTCTTTTTTAATCAAAATCCCGGAACCGCCGCTGTCGCCCGATAAAACCCGGACAGTCACAGACTGGGCGATTTGTTTCAGCTGCGCTTCCGAGAGTTGGGAAGCGAGCTGGAAAGCAGGCGCAGTTGTGCCGGGTGCCGGTGCGGAAAAAGCCGGTGCCGGGAGCATTAGCAACGTGCCGGTGCCGGCAATCAGAAATAGTAACTTGTTATTCATTTTCCCTTGTAACATGTTCCTGTCACCCTCAAATATTCGTTCCCCAGCCATCCCCATTATCCCGTAGGACAGGCATCTTGCCTGTCCCAATTCCTCCCTGTCCCAATTCCTCGTTCCCAGGCTCCGCCTGGGAACGCCTTATCCGAGGCGGGGCCTCCTCTTCTTTATCGCTCATTTCTATCGCCAATTCCCACCGGCAGCACAAGCAACTCGCCGGTGCTGTGTCATTTCGGAACAGGAGGCGGAGCCTCCTGAGTCTCATTCCCAGCCTGAGGCTGGGAACGAGAGAAAAAGCGCCCTAGCGCTCTCCCTAGCCCCACTCAGCACGGGCGAAAGTCTGTATAGCCGCGATTTCTAATCGCCTGGAAACTAGCAAAAACGAGAGAATTAATTTTCCTCCTGTGCCGGTGCTTCCTGCAGGAGCAGTTCCATGTCAATATAGATTTTAGGCTTGCCATCTTCCGACTGAAGAACCGGCCCGCGAGCGCGATAGCCCACGCCAAACAGGGCGTCAATCACCTCATTTGGATTGTCTTCCGCTCTGAGGGTGAATAGCAAGTCGCTGCAAGGAGCCCCGTACTGACTGGAGGCGCACACAACTTTTTCACCCCCCATCACTCCATGGGTGAGGTAACTGAGGATACCTTTTTCCGAGGCGCTTTGGAATCTGCCAGAAACTGTCCGACAGCGCTCTTCGCGAGTTATGCCGCCGCCCCACTCTTTTTCCCAACGAATCACTTCAATCTTCTTGCCGGTGGCGTTGCGGGCGAATGTAGTGGGAACGCCGCCTTTGCCTTTATCGCAAAAGTAGGTTGTGCTTTGAGCTTTGCTGGGCTGAGTCAGGACAGGGAGGGTGCCGAGCGCCAGCGCCAAGCCTGTCAGCCCTAGGGCCAACAATTGGGGTTTCATAGTAAGCCACGCTTCCAGAAACTGAGAAGCTATTAATTATAATTTATTCTGGCATAAAAATAACAGATAGAACAGTAATTTAATATTTTTTAACATTAGCGGTTTCGGGCGGGAAGGGTGCCTGCAGGCCTTGCCTGCCCCACACCGGCTTTCCCGGCACCGCACCGGCACCCCGCGATAAGATAGCGGTAAGAACCCCTGACCCTTAGGTGGCCAGATACCTGACCACAGACGC
Source organism: uncultured Oscillatoria sp. (assembly GCA_964546515.1). Classification (GTDB taxonomy): domain Bacteria; phylum Cyanobacteriota; class Cyanobacteriia; order Cyanobacteriales; family Oscillatoriaceae; genus Oscillatoria. The sequence goes on along the minus strand of CAZJNL010000150.1, from coordinate 5,313 downwards.
CTATCGAAACCATCTACGGCAACCTGCAAGGTCTAAAATCCAGCCAGCTGAAACAGCTGCAGCGGCTGTACCACCAGCGCCTCCCGGGCGACAGCACCGTCACGTCCGAATTCGCCCAGCGCCTAGCCGCCATCAGCACAGAAATTGGGCAGCCGGTGTGCGCCTACATCAACCGGCGCGGACAGGTGATACGCCTGGGAGTGGGCACCCCCCGCCAAACCCAAATACCGCCCCTGGAATTGCCCCGCTACGGTGCCGGTCGCCTCAGCGGCATTCGCTGCATCGCCACCGGCCTAAAACCCGCCGCCCCAGACGAAGCCGCCCTCACTGCAATGGCCTTGCAGCGGCTGGACGCCCTCGTACTGCTCACCCTCACAGGCCAAGGATTTGAGCGCCGGGGGGGCGGAGCCACCGGCTACGTCAGAGAAACCTACCTCGCCCATCTCATCCCCCTGCAGGAGGACGGAGACGGGAATCAGGGAGCCACCAGCTGGAGCGTGTCGCCCCCCCTGAGCTTGGACATTCTCGCCAACCAAGACTTCCTGGAACTAATCGAAGGGCTGGAAGCCGAATTTGAGCGAGAATTCACCGCCCAGCAGGTAGACGCCGACCAAGACCGAGTGCTGCTCGTGGGCGTAATGACCGACTACATGACCCGCCAGCAGTTCGAGGACGGGCTGGCAGAACTGGCCAGTCTGGTGGACACAGCCGGCGGCCAAGTGCTGCAAACCCAGCAGCAGCGGCGTTCCCAACCCCACCCCCAAACCGTCGTCGGCGAAGGCAAAGTCCAAGAAATTGCCCTCGCCGCCCAGTCCGTTGGAGCCAACCTGATCGTCTTCGACCGCGACCTCTCGCCCTCCCAAGTGCGCAACCTGGAAACCCAAATCGGCGTCCGAGTCGTAGACCGCACCGAGGTGATTTTGGATATTTTCGCTCAACGCGCCGGCAGCGGAGCTGGCAAACTGCAAGTCGAGCTAGCCCAGCTGGAATACATGCTCCCCCGCCTCACCGGCAGGGGGCAAGCCATGTCCAGGCAGGGGGGCGGCATCGGCACCAGAGGGCCTGGGGAAACCAAACTGGAAACAGAGCGCCGCGCCATTCAGCGACGCATAGCGCGACTGCAGCTTGAAGTCAACCAGCTGCAAGCCCACCGAGCGCGGCTGCGGCAGCAGCGCCAGCATCAAGAAGTGCCCTCAGTGGCGATTGCCGGCTACACCAATGCCGGTAAATCTACGCTGTTGAACGCACTGACAGATGCCGGTGTTTACACCGCAGACCAGCTATTTGCCACCCTCGATCCAACCACCCGCCGCTTAGTGATTCCCGATGCCGTAACAGGCGAACCGAAGCCAATTGTACTAACAGATACAGTGGGGTTCATACACGAATTGCCGCCGGCACTAATTGACGCCTTTCGCGCTACCTTGGAAGAGGTAACGGAAGCGGATGCCTTGCTGCACCTCGTAGACTTGTCCCATCCCGCTTGGCAGAGTCAAATTCGCTCCGTGATGGCAATTTTGGCAGACATGCCGGTGACGCCAGGACCGGCACTGCTGGCGTTTAACAAGATAGACCGAGTAGATGGGGATACCTTGGCGCTGGCGAGAGAGGAATTTCCCCAAGCGGTGTTCATTTCAGCCGCCTGCGGACTCGGGCTGGAAACCCTGAGACAGCGTCTCGCTCAACTGATTCATTACGCTTCTGCCCCTCGGTAAAAACTTAAATTTTCCAGGGGCGGCAAACTGGTAATTTCACTGATGACAAACTCAGGAGAGATTTGAGAAAAAGATAGTTAAGACTGCGTGTCTAATCTAATACAAGCTGCCAAACTGGGGACTTCAGTCCCGAGGAGCTACTTGTGGCTCGCCTGTCGGGGCGATTTTCTCCCTGCTGGGGCATGCTGCCAAGCTTGCCGGCACACAGAAACTTAATGAACTGGGCTTCTTATATGAAGATTTGAAGAAGCTATCCATCCGCAATGGACATCGTGTTCCCTGATCATTTAGATTAGATGCGATCTCCCAAAAATTCGCACACTTTGCGCTCCCCAGCGGGATGGATTGGTTTGAGCCTTTCAATTGACCAGTTAACGCACAGGGTGTGATCTAAAACACAGTGTGACCGTGACAAGTCACAACGCAGTTCGGGAAATCTTGTTCCATCCTAAAAGTATTCCGGTAGCAATCGGTCAAGCAATATGTATAGGCCACTTTCAAAACTAGCCCTTGGAATCGCTGTCCTGGCCTCAGCCGGGGTGTATTCTGTGGCTGCAGCTCCTTCAGCTGCCGCGTTCACCTTCCTGGACAGCGGCGGCAGCGTGGGCATTAGCGCGGACGATCTCAACAAGACCTTCAAAGTCAACTTTGACGGCAACGTCGCGACGCAAAACGTAACTGGACTGACCTCGGAGGCCACCTTTAAGTTTCTGGGGTTCACGCCCGCGGGCACCGCAACCGAGGCGGCGTTTGAAATCACCCTGGACAACACGACCAGCGCCCCCCTGCTGTCCCGCACTTCTGCCTTGGGCTTGGACGTTTGGAATTTCGACGGCACCAGCCTCGGCTCCCAGCTGGCTCTGCAGGGAATCGGCAACTCTTCGAATAGCGGCGACACCCGCTCCATAGGGCTTTTCGTCAACGACCGCAGCGGTTCGTTCCCCAATCAGTTCGGCGATGTGAATGTGTGCTTTACCAACGGCAACACCTGTCAGGGAGGCACCTCGGGCGGCGTTGACAACAACCCCGCTACTAGCAACCCGCAGACGGGTACGTTTACAGCCACCCTGGCTTTCAGCGGTTCTGTCAGCCAGTTTGCCCTGAATAACTTTGGCGTCCGCTACCAAAGCATCGACGGCAATGGTTTCAACGGTGCCAGCGGCACGGGTAAAGGAACAGCTGTGATACCTTCCACCCCCAAGCCCCCAGGCCCCCGGCAGATACCGGAACCCGGTACAGTAGGTGCCTTGTTGATCATGGGTGCCGGCATGCTTCACCAAAGCCGCAGGAAACAGCAAGATGGACAGCAGCCGCAGTTCGACCTGTAGCTACCGCCGGCCATTGCCTGGATTGCTTTTTTCCCCGCTTTTGTTGAGCAGGGGATCATTTCGCTGTGTGTGGGCGCGGGCGATGGGCTTGGCGGCGCTACAGATGCCCCAGGCCGCTCGTGGCGCTAGTGCGGCTTAAGTAAGTACAGACCGCCGGCTGTCAAACTTGGAGAAGGGACAAGAAACAAGGAAGTGCCCGCTTCTCTAGGCACCGGCACCCGCACACCTTGACACTTCTGACACTACTGCCGGCTTTTTTTTATAAGTCTTCCTAGCTTTTTTGGCCCGGGCTGGGGCGAGAAAAACTCGCTTCACCCGTTTAAAATTTAATTAATAAAACTTAAACATCGCGGATACTATGGCGGCTAAAGTAGAAATCTACACCTGGCGCACCTGTCCCTTCTGCATTCGTGCCAAGGACTTGCTGAGAAAGAAAAACGTTAAGTTTGCCGAATACAGCATCGATGGGGATGAGGCGGCGCGGGCTGAAATGGCCTT
>CAZJNL010000150.1:0-1762 GCA_964546515.1 uncultured Oscillatoria sp. | reverse complement strand
CCAACGGGCGGCGCACCCTGCCCCAGATTTTCATCAATGACGAGCACATCGGCGGCTGCGACGACATCCACGCCCTAGAGGCTCAAGGGAAACTCGACCCACTCCTGCAGGCAACTCCAGCTTAAATCGCTGAAGAAACCGGGAATATTTCCCTAAAAAGAAACCCGGTTTCTCAGATGTCAGCAGCGGCGCGACCGTATGGGAGCGGGCCCGCCCGACGCGCCCTGACGCCCGCCCCCACTAGCCAACAGACGCAGCGCAGTTCCTTGTCTAATCATGTAATAAACTAGGGAACGCGACACGCGCTTTTGGCAAGATTGAGAAGGTACAAGGGTGAAACTTGCGTTTATTATTGACCCCATCCAGCGGCTAGACCCAACTCACGACACCAGCGTAGCGCTGATGGAATCGGCACAAGCGCTGGGTCACGAAGTTTGGATAACTCAGGCCAACCGGCTGAGCGTGGTGGATGGCAAAGCTTGGGCAATCCTGGAACAGGTAAAGCTGACGCCGGTGCAGCTAATAGAGGGGGGATGGGTGAAAGCGCCTTCCTGGTATGAGCGGGGAGAGCGCGTCTTGCAGCCCCTCGAAGACATGGACGCGGTGTTCATGCGCACCGACCCGCCTGTTACTGTTCCCTACCTCTACGCCACCTACATTCTCGACTATATTGACGAAACCAGAACCCTGGTGATAAATTCCCCTAGGGGGCTGCGGGCTGCTAACGAAAAAATGTACGCCATGCAGTTCACCAAAGTGATTCCGGAAACCATTGTCAGCTGCGATAAATCCGTAATCCGGCAATTTGTGGATCACAAAGGGGCAGCAGTTCTCAAGCCTCTCGGCGGCAAAGCCGGCGAAGGCATTGTCTTCCTGCAGCCGAAAGACCCCAACTTCAACTCGCTGATTGAAATCAGCACCCAACAGGGTCAAATTCCGGTCATGGTTCAAACCTACCTGCCGGCGGCGAAAGAGGGAGACAAGCGGATTATCCTGCTCAATGGCAAACCCATCGGGGCTGTCAACCGGCTTTCCACCGGCAGTGAATTTCGCAACAACATGGCCGTCGGCGGCAAAGTGGCCAGAACCGAACTCACCCAGCAAGAACACATTATTTGCGCCAAACTCGCGACCAAACTGCGAGAAGATGGCTTGTATTTCGTGGGCATTGACGTGATTGGCGGCTTCCTCACCGAAGTCAATGTCACCAGCCCCACCGGCATCCGCGAAATTGACCGGCTGGACAATACTAACACTCGCTTGGGGCACAAGGTGATTGAATGGGTGGAAGAAACTAAATACGGGAAAGGCAAGAAAAAGAAATCAGGGTAGCAGTTCATGACGTTAACTTCAACTTCACCCGCACAGCAGCCGGTTCTTGGCGTAGCAGTCGCCGGCACCGGCTTCGGGCAAAAAGTCCACATTCCCGCCTTTCGGTCACACCCCCGCATTCAGGTGGCAGCCGTCTATCACCGGCACTCCGACAAGGCGAAAGCAATTGCTTTAGCTCACAATATTCCCCACGCTTGTGATACAATAGAAGAACTTGTATCCCTGCCAGAAGTGCGGGCGGTCAGCATTTCCACGCCGCCATTCGCGCACTTTGAAATGGCTAAAGTTGTGTTAAAAGCCGGCAAGCACCTGCTGCTGGAAAAACCCACAGCCCTGACAGCAGCAGAAGCGCGGGAACTGCACAATCTGGCACAATCCACCGGCAGCATCGCAGCGATGGATTTTGAATTTCGCTTCGTGCCGGCGTGGC
>CAZJNL010000149.1:0-8603 GCA_964546515.1 uncultured Oscillatoria sp. | reverse complement strand
TCGCTGCTGGGTGTGAAGAGGGTGACTGAGGGGTTAAGCCACCCATTTGAAAGCGCAATACAGCTGGAAGCCGTGAGTAGCTAGACGTGACATAACAGCTATTCCGTTAACTTGGAAATTTCCTTATACCTTTGTTCATAAATCATAAGTTTTTATAAATGTGTTGCCAGCGATATATTTTCATTTTTTAGAACAAAAGCGACTTGGGGTGGGCCGCAGCGCACCCAGCCTAAAGCGTAAAGTAGAAAGTGGCCCCTCGCTCCACAGCGGCTTCAGCCCAAATCCTGCCCCCGTGCCGGTGAATAATGCGCTGCACCGTAGCCAGCCCCACGCCGGTGCCTTCAAACTCAGCACTGCCGTGCAGGCGCACGAAAGCTGCAAACAGTTTATCCGCCTGGGCCATATCGAAGCCGGCACCGTCATCGCGGACAAAGTAAGTCGGCTGTGGCGACTGCAGCCCAACTCCGAATTCAATGCGAGCCCGGGGGCGCTTGGAAGTGTACTTCCAGGCATTGCCCAGCAGGTTCTCCAGGGCGATTTGCAGCAGCCGCCCATCAGCCTTGGCCACCACCCCTGTCGCAATCGCGAATTCCACCTGACGTTCCGGCTGCCGAGCCTTCAAATCTCGGGCGATCGCCGCAACCATTGCGCTCAGATCCACCGGCTCCCGCTTCATCTCAGCCCGCGTCACCCGCGCCAGCTGCAACAAATCGTCGATCAGTTCACCGAGGCGCTGAGCAGCGGCACGGATGTGCTGGAGGTCCTCCAGACTGTCCGCATCCAGCTTGTCCGCACAATCTCTCAGCAAAAGCAAGCTGAAGGCGTCAATCACCGCCAGCGGACCGCGCAAGTCGTGGGCCACTGAGTGGGAAAATGCTTCCAGCTCTTTGTTAACTGCTTCCAGTTGCGCGGTGCGCTCCACCAGCGCCAGCCTGCTGAAATACCGCTCAGTAATATCATCCAGCAGCCAGAGGCGACCGGGCACATCGCGCACGCGGGTGGGCGTACTCGAGATGCTCAGCACCTTTCGGGCGTCGGGTGCCGGCGCTGCCAGAGCCTGACTGTCTCTCGATCCACCAGAGTCTTTCTGGCCCAAAGCTTCGCCCCTGCAAACCCACACCCACTCGCGAATCTCCGCATCAGGCTGCGAGAAAAACTCCACAGCCCGCTCGGCGATCGCCTGCCGGTTGTCAGCGCTTTCCCGCAACGCCGCCATCGCCACCGCCACAGACACCGGCTCCACAGCACCCGACGCCAGCCCCAGGTGCGCCGCCGCCGCCTGATTCAGCCAGCCCTGCTCCCCACTTTCATCCACAAACACGACACCCTGAGGGATCGTCTCCAAAATGGCACCGTAGCGAGCCTGCAGCTTCTCCAAGTGCGAGGTGGTGTCAGAAAACCGCAACAAAGTCCGCAGCGCCGCCAAGCTCGACTCGATCAGCGCCCTCAGGTGTGAGGGGATCGAGGTGCGGCGATACCAAATTAATAGAATTGCCCCGCGCAAGCTGCCCGCATCCTGAAGCGGCAGCACGGCTATTGACTTAGCCCCTTTGGCAACCAAAACCCGAGCCGCCCCAGGTGCGGACGCACAGTCGCTATAGTAAAAGCAGCGGTTGTGCTCTAGCGCCTCAGCAAACAGCTTGGGAGTCGTCACTTTGTCGGGCAAAGCGCTCTCGGGCAGGCACAACAGCGCCTCAGCAGTCACCTCGTCGAGTTGGCGCAGAGCAATCGCCGCGCCGGCACCGGCTAAGTCCCGCATTTCGGTGAGGGCTCGCTCCAGGACACTCTCGGGAGTGGCAGCCGTGCCGGCATCCAGCAGCGAGCCTAGCAGGTGGCGCGATGCCAGCTCCCACTCCACGCCCACCAGGAATCTGCGTGCCAGCACCCCCAGCACCGCTGCGCCCCCCACCGCCTGGGTGTAACCCGCCAGCCAGACGCCCTGCCCGCAGAGTGCCATCCCCGCCAGCAGCGCCACCGGCACCACTGGCAGTGGCAGCATCACCGCAGCGGCAAACAGCGCCGGTGCCGCCAGCAGCACCGGCGACACTCCAGCCAGCACGCAAAACCCCGCCACTGCCAGCGCCAGCCACACGACAGCGCCTCTAAAAGTTGGCAGCCGCTCTGGATGATTGTGCGGCAGCTCTAATACAAATTTAAGATTTTGCAGCTTGCATTTTAGATTAAACGTTAACGCGCCAAACGCCCTTAAAAAATTGAGTCCCAGCATCCGGCCATTCTAACATTAGTAAATTAATTAAACTGAAAATATAATATAATACCACCGCAACCACAGGTATAGATGTTTATTCCAAAAATCAGATATCTGTACTTACGGTTAATTTATCTTACCTGGCGAGCTTTGTGACTCTCCTTCCCAGCCTCTGGCTGGAAACAAGCCAGGGGAGGCTCAGCCGACGACTTACTGAGAAAGGCCCAACAACATGTAATATAGTTCTTCCGGGATGTGTCAGGTGATACCTTGATTGCCAGAACTAATAACCGCCTCACCCCTATTGACTTAAAATTCCCCTTCAGCTATAATCGCGCTCAATTCTTCAAATACGCCTCGATGGCCCTGTTTACCTCGTCGGGCGCACTCAGGTGAGGTAAGTGGCCGGTCGCCGCCACCGGCATCAGCTGACTCTTAGGTATCTTCAGGGTCATATATCTGCCCACCTCAGGCGGGACGGCAATGTCGTCGCTCGACTGTATAATAAGAGTCGGCACATTCAGGCGCGGCAACTCAGCTCGGTGGTCAGACTGGAAAATCACCCGCGCCACAGCCTGAGCGATGTCCGGGCGGATTGCCGCTAGGGTACAGGCAAACTCCACCGCAAGTTCAGGTCTTTCCGGGTTCCGCATGGCCAGAGGCGCAAAGCCACTCGCCCAAGCGTAGTAGTTAGACGACATGGCCGCGTAGAGCGCATCCAAGTCCGACTGCTCGAACCCGCCGACGTAATCCTTATCATTGAGGTAACGGGGAGAAGCCCCTATAAAAATGAGCCGGCTGAATAGCTTCGGATCGACAAGCGCCGCCTGCAGGCTGACCATACCACTCACAGAGTGCCCCACCAGCACACACTGTCTCAAATTTAATTCCGCGCAGATCTCCAGCAAATCCTCCGCATAGCTGTAGAGACTGCTGTACCGGCGCGGACTGTAGGCCGTAAAATCTGACTTGCCTGCTCCCACATGGTCGAAAAGGACAATGCGATACCGCGATTGAAAAGCCACGACCTGATGTCGCCAAGCCGTCTGGTCAGTTCCAAAACCGTGGGCAAAGACAATAGTCTGCTTGCCACTGCCAAGCACCTGTACCTTGTTGCGCTCAATAATGCTCGTTGCCATGAGGGTGTCACTTCTTAAGGCCCAGTTCCAGTTTTAAGTCAATTATCCCTCACCATTCCTACCTGCGAATCCGCAATAATAAGGGAGCGCCAGCGCCACCCGTGAGAGTTAGGGTAGTTGGTGGCAGCAAAACCAGTGTGAGTTATGGTTGGAAACAAAGCCACTCGCAGCCATTATGTCCTTGATTCCTGACCCCCCTCCATCCAATAAAAAAGGCCCTTCTCAGGCTACTCCCTCCCTAGACGCCGGTTTAGCGGCTCTCAAGCGGGGAGATCACTCCACAGCCATCACTCACCTAGAAGGCATCTGCGAGATGGAGCTGCACGAACCCACCATCTTGCGAGCTCAGATGGGGCTAGTCCTCGCTTATGAAGGCTCAGGCCAAATCGAAAACGCCCTCGCCCTCTGTCAAACCCTCAGCTCTAGCCCCCACCGCCAGGTAAAAGAATGGGCAGAGTCCACTCATGCCGGTTTGCTCGCCCGCTACCCCCAAATTCTCTCCTCACCCCCTCAAACCTCCCAACCCTCACCCCCACCAGACCCCACCGGCTTTGTCCCCTCTTCCACCCCGCCGGCGGGCAAAAAAAGCCGCGCCCCCCTCGGTTCCCCGCCCTCCCCACCGGCACCAGGCAAGCAAAACAAGCCCCAGCAATCCCCCAATCCCCAAATCGGAACTCCCACTTTTCAACCTCTAAACCGCAATATCGGCTGGCGCAATGCATCACGGGCAAAGGATTGCAAGCCAATGGCACTTGCAAATCAGTGGCATTTGCGCTTGCTGGTGGCCGGCACCCTGGCCGCACAGTTTTGGCTGATGCGGGCCATCTTCCAGTTCTTCCTGGACACTGCCAACGGTATCTTAATCACACTGCGACTGGCTCCGATTCAGGAGTTCTACCGGCTCTACCACGCTGCCAACCCGCCGGTGCTCGCCGCGATGGCCCTGCTGCTGCTCGCCTCTCCCTGGTTGCTGGACGCACTGCTGCAGCGGTTTTATGGCGCAATGCCGCTGTCTGCCGAAACCCTGGCGGCGAGCAGCCCTGAAGCGGTTCAGATGCTGAAACGCTTTTGTCGGCCCAAAGACTGGCCAATGCCTGCGTTGAAAGTGCTGCCCACTGCCGCGCCGGTGGCCCTGACTTACGGCAACCTGCCCCGCACCGCCCGCATCGCCGTCAGTCAGGGGTTGCTCGACCGGCTGGCAGATGGGGAAATTGCCGCTGTTTGTGCCGGCGAAATAGGCCACATTGCCAGCTGGGATTTTGCCGTGATGTCCCTGGCTGTGCTTGTCGCTAATACTCCTTATATTATTTACTGGCAAGTTGCGCAATGGGGAGACCGGTGGCAAAACGCCGGCAGCTGGCAGGCCAAATTGCTGCGTTCAGGGGCGGCGGGGATTTCTGCCCTCGCTTACGGGCTCTATTGGCTGTTGCGCTGGCCTGCTTTGTGGCTGTCGCGGGTGCGGGTTTATTACAGTGACCGTCTGGCGGCTGAAACGACGGGCAATCCTAATGGCTTAACGCGGGCTTTGCTGAAAGTGGCCGCTGGCATTGCTGAGGATGTCCAGAAACAGGGGCAAACCAGCTATCTGCTGGAAGGGTTTGACCTGCTGGTGCCGGTGGGGCACCGGCAGGCGATTAGTCTCGGGTCGTGTTTTGCCGGCACTTCGTTGGAGTCGCTGCTGGAATGGGAGTGCCGCAACCCCTACCGCAGGTGGCTGGCTGTCAACAATTCCCACCCCCCTACTGGCGACCGGCTGCAACTGCTGGCCCAGTACGCCCGCTTCTGGAAGTTGGAGACTGAGTTGGATTTGGGGAAACCTCAGCAATCCGGCAGTTCTGAAACCTTAAACCGCAAGACGCTTTTGCTGCAAGGCGCACCTTTTTTTGGGGTGGGAGCCGGTTTGGCTGCTGGCTGCTTGCTGTGGCTGGTGGGTTGGATTGGCGTGCAGCTGCACATCAGCCTGATCGCTTGGGTGTTCCGCGACTGGCAGTGGCTTTTCTGGGGCTTGCTGCTGGCTGGATTCAGTCTGGGCACGGTTGTGCGGTTCAATTCTTTTTTCCCGGATATCCCACCTGCTTCGGAGCTAGCTGCCCCCAGCTTGCCGGCCTTGTTGGCCAAGTCAGCCGCCCTGCCCCTTGACAGCCAGCCGGTGCGCCTGGAGGGCAAGTTGTTGGGGCGCACCGGCATCAGCAATTGGCTCGGACAGGACTTGCTGCTGCAAACGGCAACCGGGTTGGTGAAATTGCATTGCTTCTCGAAGCAGGGGCCGGTTTGGCTGCTGGCAAAGTCGGTTCGTCCTTGGCAGGTGGTGAGCCGGCAGGTGATTGCCACCGGCTGGTTTCGCCGGGGAGCCACTCCTTGGATCGATGTTGAAACCCTGCAAGCCAGTGGCGGCAAAACCAGTACGAGTGGCCACCCGATTTGGTCTGCGATTCTGGCCGGTGCGTCGGCGCTGTGGGCAGTCTACCTCATCTCTCGCGGCGGCTTTTAATAATTACGCCTGATTTATCATATTACAAATTTATGATATCATCTGAAAGAAATTAGTGCAGCGATAAATTTATAATAGCTAATTATCCGTAAGTTTATAAATAATCCCGATGCGGTCAAGACCGGCAGCTTTTTTTATGAAGAAATGTTGCAAGTTGCGCCGCTCAGTGTTACATTTTCTTTACAGAAAGCCGCAGTGAGAGGGTGGGCTTTGCGTGAAATTTCAGTTCCATTGCATTAGCTCAACCGTCTCGGTATCAGGTTTTCCTTCTCCCAACACAGCAAGCTCAGCCAGCCGAAGCCAACGGCTGGCCTTTCGCCTGTGGGCAGCGGTTTCCCAGTCAGCACTGAAAGCCGGTGAGACAAGGGAAATCCCTTGTGGGAAGTAACTCGTGAGCCTTAGCTGTGATACCTTAATAAAGGGTTTGAAATTCGCGCGAGCAAAGCGCTTCGGAGATGGGTGGGTTGCTTACTGAGTTGAGAGTTGCCGTTCAAAAGAGACTGCTCAAAAGAGATCGGCTTCTTTCAATGGTAACGGGCAAGCCTGTTACAGGCTACAATAGCAAGCGCCCCTATCCTCTGCGCTTTTGAGAGCGGTGAGGGGTTGGCAGCCCGACACTTACGGAAAGCTGATGCATTGAGCGAGTGCGCTTTGCGATCTTGGCGAGAGTGCGCTTTTGGCTGACTGAGCAGCCATACAAACAGTATTTTGGTCAGCCCCGCCCTATTTTAGGTAGTGGTGGTGGCTTTTAGAGTCTTGAGTCTGGTAAAATTAGAGTTATGAGAAGATTATTGGAGTTTTATAGACAGCGGTTGGCAACCCGGACAGGATTTTGCCTGGTGTCTAGGTGATGCTACCGGCTACTGAGGGCGTCTGTTCCTGGATATACTAAAGGACGAATCGGGATGTTAGTATCCCTGTGGCTTGAGTTCCCGGCATCCCACGAGTGGTTGAGACGGCGGTTTCTATCAAGATTCTGTAAGAGCCATCTCCAAAAATAACATTGAGTTGCAATTCCCTAGAGATGACCAAAAGCTTGACAAGGCAACCTGACAGCACGCGGATGTGTTTTCGGGTGCAGTGGACCGGCACAACCGTACAGAATCACTGTTTGTGGAGAGGTGAGCGGCGCTGTTGAGGTTGGCCCGAGGAGCGAGAAGGTTGGCTCGTGCGTTGCGTCGGGAGTCAACCCGTGTCTGAGGTGGGCCTTTGAGCCGGTAAAGGTTTGTTAAATTGTTTGAATCCAACTTTGGAGGTACGTTTCATGTCGATTCGTCTTTATGTAGGTAATCTGCCCAAGGAAATAGACCGCAAGGAGCTGCAAGCCGTTTTTGCTGAGGCGGGCGACTCCGTGACGGCAAAAGTGATCACAGATCGCAAAACTGGCAAATGCCGGGGGTTTGGTTTTGTGACAGTCAAAACGGAAGAAGAGGCTGACCAAATCATCGAAAAGTACAACGGCTACCTTTTTAAAGAAAACCCCCTGAAGATAGAAAAGGCTTTGCCTCGGTCGAAGGGTAAAGAAGAGGAACACAGCCCAGCCGCAGCAGCAGCGCCAGCCACAGCAGCAACCGCACCGGTGCCGGCACCTGTCGTCAAAACAGCGGGCGAGCGCAGTGGCGGTGGCGAGCGCGGTGGCGAGCGCAGTGGGGAGCGCGGTGGCGAGCGCAGTGGCGGTGGCGAGCGCAGTGGCGGTGGCGAGCGCGGTGGCGGTGGCGAGCGCGGTGGCGGGCGTCGCGGCGGTGGCCAAAACAAGTCTCGTCGCCCTGCAGCCAGCACCAGCACCAGCACCACGTCGTCCTCAGAAGCCACGCAGCCCGATCCTCGCTGGGCGCATGAGCTGGAAAAGCTCAAGCAGATGCTGGCGGCTCAAGCGAGCAATCCCTAGGCGCAGCCAATGGGCGCAAGACTGGGGGCGCTTTCAACACCTGTGCCGGCGAGCCAATCGGGAACAAAGGCCAAAAGCCAAGTGCAGCAAGCGCCCGCTCCTGTCTTTTGATTCAGACTTGCAGGTCTTGGGGCAAGTTTAACCTACCTCACCGGAAGCCTCCTCGAGTAGGGGGACTTGCAGCAAATCCTGGAGGTAGGCTCGCAAGTGCTGGGCAAATTCATGCCGGTGCTGGAATTTTTCGGTGCGCACCGGCTTGCGAGAGGCGTCGAGCGTCCAGCCATAATCGCTGCTCAAGCGGAGTGTACCGTGCCAGTCGGCTATGGAGACAACCAGCCCGGTTGCTGGGCTGTTGTCGTAACCTCCCACGCGAAATACATAGTTGAACGTATTCTGGCTGGCGGCGGCTACTGTGGAGGGCTGGCCAAATTTTGACTGCAAGCGCTCGCGCACCAGTTCGGCTAAACCCGGTTTGGTTAAATCTTCCAAGGTGCGAACCGCTAGGGTGAGGGCAAAATAAAATTCTTCTACGGGAACAAATTCAAGCTGCATGGGTGTGTGGGTGAGAGTTAGCTGCCAGCAATCCGTGGCGTTGCAGTTGCCAAAACTTCCCCCATCATACAGTTTTCACCCCCCAGCCGCAGGCTCTTTGCACAGCGATCAAATACTTGGATTGGCAGATTCTTATTGCCTAAAAGGCGTCACCCTGATGTTTTGTGGCGGGGGTTGGCATACCACAAGTGGGAGAATTATGCAATAGGTTTAGTGTGGCAAGCGGTTTCTTTCTCGCTGGCTAAGAGGGGGTTTATCACGTAATGGTTACGTCTGCCGGGGGGGGGTGAGAAACCGGGTTTCTCTCAGGGTAAGCTCATCTTT
>CAZJNL010000148.1:0-8652 GCA_964546515.1 uncultured Oscillatoria sp. | reverse complement strand
GTCCCCCAATTTATCTGTTTTATGCATTTTGGCCTGGGGCTTGGGGTCTTGGGCATTGGGCATTGGGCCTTGGGGCTTGGGGCATGGGGCATTGGGCATTGGGGCCAGACTGTCGCAGCTATTTTGACAACCAATGGTTGTCATTTCTTACCTCCGGAAGAACGCATATATACAAAATAGGTCTAAAGCCGGGTATTTGTAAAAACCATTCTTTCGGATAGCCTTAAATTTGAGTGATATCGTGTCCGGTGAAATACCCATAATATCTTTGAATGGGGCATTGGGCAGTGGGCGATCGGGCAGTGGGCACCGGGCACCTAAATGGGGCATGGGGCATTGCTAATTCCCACTCCTGGGCTGATAAAAATTACTTAACCCGAAAGGAGCGCCAGCGCCGCCTCCAGTGCCGGCGGCAACTGGCGCACAATCTTATTCTTGTGCCGGTCAACCGGCACCAGGGTCACCCGAGCGGTGAGATACAGCTCTTGGCCATCGGGGGACTGAATCTGGTACTCGAAGTTCAGGCGCACCCCCCGCACCGGCTCGATGCGCACCCGCACCACCGCCGGCATCCCCATCCGCAGCGATCGGTGGTAGCGCACCTGCAGCTCCACCACCGGCAAGTCGCACCCCAAGGCTACCAAGTCGGCAAACTCCAAACCCAGGGAGCGCAAGCATTCCACCCGCGCTTCCTCCATCCAAGCTATATAGGAACCGTGCCAGACAATGCCGGCGTAGTCCGTTTGGTGCGGTTGCGCCCGCACTGGATATTCAAACCACCCCCCAGAGACAGGGCTAGCCGGTGGCTGTGGCGCTTGCGTTTGGTTTTTCTCAGACACGTTACACTTTGTTATAAAACGCTATATTTCTACAAAATATCGTGAGTGACTCCGTTTTATCCTTAAATCGTAAATAGCTGGCTGAGTGTGCCGCTCAGTTTATATCCCTTTCACAAGGCATACAAATCTTAACTGAGCCCGATCACCGGCCACGCTTGCTATTGGAAGCTGGAGATTCACTGATGATAGAAAAAATTTTGGTAGCCGTCGCCGGTCGGGGGCTGTGTGAGGAAATGCTCAAGAAATTGATGGAACTGCCTTCCATCCAGCGGGCGAAAGTCACCGTCTTGCACGTCGTCCCACCCCAAGTCAGCGCCGAAGCGATGGCTGCCAAGCTAGAAGTTGGGGGCAAGATTCTCGCTGAAGCCGTCAAGTCTTTGAACCTAGAGCCGAACCAGGTAACCGCCAGACTCAAGCAAGGCGACCCGAAAACGACGGTTTGCGAAATGGCTGACGAAATCGGCGCGGATCTGATTATCACCGGCTCGCGCGGGCTGGGGCGGTTGAAGTCCATCTTGGAAAACTCGGTGAGCCAGTACGTTTTCCAGCTCACCTCTCGTCCCATGCTGCTGGTCAAAGACGACCTCTACCTCAAGAAAATCAGCCGCATCATGGTGGCGCTTGACGGATCTGAGTCGTCCCAGCAGTCGTTGAAGCTGGCCCTGTTCCTGCTGCGAGACATTAAGGGCGGGCAGGTGGTGCTCGCTCACGTCAACCCGAAAGATCCTAATCTCAAACCTGAAGCGGACCCGGTTTTAGCGCCGGCAGTCGCAGAGGCGAAGAAGTACGGCATTGCCTATCGCAGCGTCACCAGCACCGGCAGGGCGGGAGAAGAAATCTGCCGCCTAGCCGAGGAGTTGAATGTTGACCTGCTGATGCTGGGATCGCCAGACCGGCGTCCCTCGATTGCCAAAGGGCTGCCGGATCTCGACCGGCTGCTCGGCAGTTCCCTGTCGGACTATGTGCGGGTGTATGCCACCTGCCCCGTGTTGCTCGCCCGCAGCGTGACTGCAGCCTGAACGTGCCGGTGCGGCTTGCGCCTGTAGGGGCGGGTTCACCCCATCGATCTGCAGGCCGTAAAGGATATCTGTAAACCCGCCCCTACTCTTTGCCAATAAAAAAAGGCACCAGCGGCCAAACATCCGGGTGCCTGTTATCCTATTTGCCCTGTAGGGGCGGGTTCACCCGACATATCTGCTGGCAGTAAAGGATATCTGTAAACCCGCCCCTACTGTGCCTGCTACGCATCTTTTTTGCCTTCGCGGCTTGCTGTCTGAATGTACAGAATCACCAGGAAAACGCTCGGCACTAGCACGAAAAGGATGCTAGCCACAAACCCCAGGTCATTAACTTGCATAAGAACTCCGCCTCAAAACGCTTTCAAAAATCTGCAATCCTAGAATATCACGGCTTTGTTTTTACGGTGACGGGCCCGTTGACCAGGGTTTGACAGGCTAGCCGGTAAGTTTTAGGCTTTTTCTTGAGTTTGCGATCCTCTACCTCAGTGCGGGGCGAGAGATTTTCTATGCCTTCCACGATTTCCACTATGCAGGTGCCGCACTGGCCATAGCCCCCGCAGGTCATCATCTTTCCCACTAAGGTGTAGAGATCGATACCATTTTGCACGGCTTTGAGCCTTAAGTTCGCCCCATCAGCCGCCACCACTTCCCGATTTTCTTTCTCGAATTTGATGTTAGCCATTCCCATTCCCCTTATTTTTTCTTGAATTGCTCGGGCCCGCAGCCCTCTGGCCCGCACCGGGTGCCACCGGTGCCGGTGCCGCTGCCGGTGGCACACGCCTCCCTCCCTGACTCTGCGCCCGGTTTCAGGTGCCGGCAAGCCCGGTCAGCGGTTTGATTGTTTGTCGCTCGCCTTCGTTTACCTACATTTTATTACGAAATATTAAAAAATGTTAAACCCCTCATGGGCATCAGCGCCCGCCCCGGCGGCATAGGGTGCGCCGGCACCTGCTCGGCCCCGCGACCTGCCGGTTCACCACTTGCCCGCATCACATTTTTTACCGCGCTCTCCCAGATGCCGGTTTCTGATGGCTGCAATTGTTGCGCCAATACATCGGACAGAACCCACTTGGCTTTTGCTTTGGCAGCCGCTGCCCCCAGCAATGCCTCTTGTAATTTCCGGTTTATTACTACTTAAATAAGTAACCTGCTTTCCAACTAAGGAAGCTAACCTGCTTTATAAAATTTAAATTAATCAAACGGAATTCAGATAAAAGTAGCCGTCGCTATCACCCAACCGCAAGCTCCCGCCACCGGCATTGCAGGACTGTCCGCCGTGGCGGTGGCAGGAGGTGAGGGCTGGGAGCCACTACTTACGGCCATAGCCTACCATGACCTGCGGCGCTTTCAGAGGCTGCCATGTTGATCGGGTGTGGGTTGCCGGCGACGAAACGCTGACCGACATGTGGAGTAAGAAGGTGATGGTGGTGGCTTGCAGCAGTTTTTCCAGCATGGCTTTCCTCCCTTCAAGCTCAGGTTGTTCTGGACTTAATGTAAGGCAGCTGAGGCGGCGGCTCGATCTCTGCTGTGACACTCTCTCAAGTGACTGCTTCAGTCATCCGCCCGTCGCGGCTATCTCGGGCGGCGACATGCCGTTCCGGGGGGGACAGCTGGCCTAATACAATAGCAGGACTGGTTCAGGGAAGGCGGTTTCAGGGAAGTTAAGGGTTTCCCCCACTCCGTTCCACCTAACACCTAACACCTAACACCTTTTAAAGGTTAAATCTTAAATGTTAAATTAAAATTTAACCACCCAGGCTGTCGCACCGGGGTGCGGTTTTTCTGTCAGGTGCAGCTCCTCTCCAGTTAACGGGTTCTAAGTCAGCCGGTCGTTTTTGCTCCAGCCGAATTTTAGCAGTATTTCGACCGGCTTTAGAACCCTAAACCCGGAAAAGCAGGCCGTCTAGCTAGCTCTACATGTCTGATGACTGCTCATCTTTCTTTTTCTTGTTATTCTTGTGGCTTTGCTTACCTCCCACACGACCTATCTTAGCCATATGCTCCCGATTTTTACTCACGGCTTCACCCCCCTTGCGGCCAGCCTCTCTCGCTTCTTCGGGCGTGAACTCGTGGGCGGTTCCCTTCTGATGTGCCGCGTGACCGCCCTTGCTGGCGATTTGGCGCTGCTTCTCCTCGTCCATAGAGGCAAATCCGCGCTTGCTTTTCTCTGCCATTATCGTACTCCTCGTGTTTTCAGCTTTTTTAGGTATCTTCTACAAGCTAAGGCTGCTTTTTGCTTGAATCATCTGCCTCAAGAAATAGCATAATGTAAAATCACTGTTCAAGGATACAGCCAAGCCACCAGTCAGTAGCGAGGGGGCTCCCCTTTTGCTGATTCATTTCTCAAAACGGCACGCACCAAAGCATGGCCCCCTCAATCCTCCAGGTGTTGTAATTATTCCCACCAGTTTACCTTGAAAAATCTCTCAATGGGTCAATGTAAAGAGAGTAAAAGTTCTGTACCGAGCGCTTAATGGGGGCGAAAATTGGAGATGTGACGTGAAGGTGGACATATTTGCCCAGAGCATAGAGGGAATCCACGGACAGCTGACCGAGCTGTACCGATGGGCCGCAGCCTGGGTGCAGCCGCAATTAGAATTGCTGGCTGCCGCCTTCAAGGAACTCGCCATTGCCTCGGAGAACAACTGCAGGTGGCTAGTCTCTCAGTGACTGGTACAGCTTAGCACGCTTTGTGATAAAAGCCAACAGGTGCTGCTGGGACTGGCCGGCCCGGAAATGCTGTTTGGCGAACCTCTCACCGCCCTGCCGGTTTACCAAGCCACAGCCCTCAAGGGAAGAGCTTCATTTAGCCTGCGTTTCCCCGCCAGAGATAGCAGCCTGCCCAAATCTGGCCCGAGCTATTTTACCCCAAATTAAGCAGCGGCTGCGGCAGACAGAATTGCTGCTAGCCATTTCCGGACGCAAACGAGTCAAAGACCGCTTGCACACTCTATTGCGCCCGCTCAAACAGCAAATTGGCCAGCCTGGGGCCTGAGGCACTCGCCTGAGCGTTCGCCTCACTCATAAGGAACTCGCGGCTCGCTTGTGCCACCACCCGCGTCACGGGGACCCGCACGCTCAATCAGTTACAGCAACAGGGCAAGATTATTTTAGATGCCAAGCACCACCATTATCTAAGAGATGGGGAGTTTTAGCCGGCTCGCCACAGGCCGGCGGGCCAGACCGAACCTTTTCGCAGCCACCTAAGTAGCCGGTGCGGAGCCCCTCTTCGAGTCACGCACCGTTTACGGTGAGCCAGTATCCCTTGAGGTATGGCGTCTGAACCGCAACTCAATGCTGAGTGCCTTCGCCCGAAATCACAGTGTTTCAGAGTTAAAGCAGTTTCTTTTGGCTTTTAGTGCCGGTCTTCCGCTACCACAAATCGTTCCCCACTTCCTGGCTGGTGTCAAGGCACACAAGCTTGACAGACAAAGGCTCAGGGATTATATCATAATGTGCTGCCGCTGCTTTGGCAATGTTGATGTCCACTCCTTCCTGGACAAAGGCGTCTGGTCGGCGGGACGAGAATCGCTCCCACCTCGCGCCAACTCCGTCCCACACCCTGTTTGGCAATGCGATACAAAAGCAGGATTACCGCAGCAGCACCCCTCCACATCTTAGCAAAACGTTACAATCTCTTGTGATGACTTTATGCTGAGAGTTGGCTATAATTTCTGAAAGTGGAAAATCGCTTAAATCAGAGCCGGTCAAGCTGCAGGCTGGCTCGTAAGGAGTAGAGTCTAGCCGATATCTCTGGAATGCCGATGTCCGAAGTCGATCAGCCCACGAAACCCATTCAGAAAATTCTTTTTGGAAGTCCAGGCACAGGGAAAAGCTATCGCGTGCGTGAGATGGCAATAAACTCCCTGGGTATACAGTGGGACGAGTCAAGCAAATCTCTGACCAATACCACGCGCGATCGCCAATAAGGAGCGGCAAACAACTTGTTTGCGATCGCTCTACGAATGCCAACGAACGCTGTTCCAAATCGCTATTTAAGCACAAAACACTGTCAGGACTGACGCATTCAATTCATCTGGAGGGTGGGCATTGCCCACTAACTCCTACATTTATTTTGATTCGCGTCTAACTGCATAAGTCCGAACTGTATTGGTACGACCTGTATTGAATCTGAGGAGATATTCGGTGACAACGACAACCATCACGACTCCAGAACAAATTCGCGATGCGCTGCACGATACCTTGAGTCAGATCGGAGATTTTAGCCGCTGTGCCGTTTTAGACTATCCCCTAACGCGCAACTTGGGAGACCATCTGATTTGGATGGGCTGTATGTTTTATTTAATGAAACTCAAGAATGCGTCGATCGACTATGTTGCTTGTATTGAAGAGTTTTCAGAATCTGAATTAGAAAAATCAGCAGGCAATGCCCCTATCCTTTTTACGGGGGGAGGTAGTTTGGGCGATCTGTGGATGCGCCACCAATCGTTTCGGGAAAAAATTATTAGCCCGTATCGCGATCGCCCGCTCGTAATTATGCCGCAGAGTTTATTTATTTCTAACGAAGAAAGCGGCCAGCGCATCGCAAAAGTTTTTAACAGCCATCCCAATTTGACGATTTGCGTTCGCGATAATTACAGCTACGAACTCGCCCAACGCTACTTCGATGGATGCCGCGTTTTAAAATGCCCCGATCTGGCATTTCATTTGGTCGGACTTCCGGGGCTGTCTAACCAAACTTCGGAACCCAAAAATTCGATCTTATATCACTGTCGAAGTGATAAAGAACTCAATCGAAATTCGTCTCCGACACAACTCAACTTGCCCGATGTTGAGGTTTCTGATTGGGAAGCCTATAAAAAGCGCGTGTTTTTGAGCGAATGGATTTCTTCTGAATATAACTATCTCCCAATTCATTGGTCGCTTCAAAACGTTTTGGATCTCGCACGTCGGATGGCTTACGACAGCCGAATTAACGGATCGGGGGTTTGGCAAGAATGGCTCAATCTCCAAAAATGGCAACAGTTCCATCCCGATTCCTCTCTTCTGAACCAAATGGATAAACCCTATCTTCAACGGCGGAGTTGGGGATTTACCTACAGCGGCATTTTGCAATTCCAAAAATACAAGCTGATCGTCACGAACCGCTTGCACGGTCACATTCTCGCCGTCATGATGCGCGTTCCCCATGTTTTCCTTGCCAATGTTTACCACAAAAACCAAGGATTTTACGAGACTTGGACATCAGGACTTCCTTATTGCAAGTTTGTTAAAGATTTTTCGGAAGTGGAAGGAGCAGCGCGGGAATTGCTCGATCGCTATCCTGAGGGATATGTTTCGTAAATTGTTTTGGGTATCTTAGAAGTTTTGCAGGTGTTTGAGGACTTTCTGAAAGTCCTTAACGGTAACGGTTCTAACAGCAGCGTGTTTAAGTTTGTTGATGAGATTGCAGCGATTTTAGCGATCTCAAACGCTAAGCAGTTTTTTCAATGTTGAACAGCCCATTTTGAATTGTTTAAAAGATGCCCGGTCAGTCATTGACAATTACACGCCGTTAAAAGACCCCGACTACTGGCATTTTTACGATGCCATTGAGGCATTCTTGTTTGGGGAACTGGAGCATTCGGCAGAAGGCGAGATTTGGGGCATTAATAACTTTCACATGGTTTGGGAAGCGATGTGTTTGACTTATTTAGTGAAAAACACAGAACCGGGTTTCCCTGTCTACTTGGACGAGCGCTTGCTCTCCAGCACAATCATTAATAAATTTAAGAGTGCCCATAAGATTATTGACCTGTCAGAGGTGTTCAGGGTAAATGGAACTGAGGTTTTTCCCGATGCTGTTATTATTCCCTTTGAAGAAATGCCTCTCTCTTATGGGTGTAATTTTGAAATTACAGAATCCAACTGGGACGATTATTCCTGTTTGACTACATTTTATTTGCCAAAGCAAAATCATCCCCCGCTTAAAATTGCTTTTGCAAGTCAACCTTTGAGAGTCCATACTTTTAATGAACTCAAAAAAATATTTAAAGCTACACGAGATACACTGACGGTAGATTCACCATTACCAGATGAATTTTATTCTTTCTGGGATGTTCCTGAGATTTTAACCGTTGAAGAACTGCGCCTGATGCGCTGTTTGAATCATGTATTCTACAGGGCCTTGGAAAGCAGAGTATTTTCAAATGAGGAGTTTAGTGAGTGGATTTCAAGTCTAAAAGAACACTATGTTTTTGATAGATCGCTGTTTCGTGACTATCGTTACGATCGTTATAACAAGGACATTACCAAACTTTTTATCTCATTTTTTAAGAACTTAAATTTCGGCTTTCAGGTAATCGATATTAAATACTCAAGCCCAGAGTATTACCTCAATCCCGAGAATGCCGAGGAAATCAAAAGGCGAAGTGTGAGAAAACAATTTCTTTATGAATATCTCCTCCAAAAACATCTCGAACGCTCTAACAGTCCCCTAAAAGACTGGGATATAACAAGTGAATTTTGGCTGCCAGTTTATTCGCCAGACTCACCGGCATTCAGTCCAGGTCCCAAATATCTCGACGGCTATGTCAAATTAACACAAGTTAACATTATGTCTGTGATTGACAGCTATCTGGAAACTGAAGGCACATGATTTCTTTCAGCTTCAGCTTTGCCTTTGTCGGGGGTTTCTCCCGCCCTCTACCCACCAGAGGAAAGCGCCACCGGCATCACCGGCACACTCCCCCTTACCAGCATATAGCGTTTCTCAGTTTGATGAACTACGGCCCAGAAACCCGGTTTCTTTAAGAAACCGGGTTTCTCAGTACCTCACTAATATGAAAAACGCT
>CAZJNL010000147.1:0-8670 GCA_964546515.1 uncultured Oscillatoria sp. | reverse complement strand
CCTGGGTACGGGGGAGAGGCATAGGGTGCTGTAAGACAGCATATCAATGAGCCAAAAGTCTCATTCTATTGGCCCGGATCTATTTATAGAACTCAGATACTCCCAAATCAGTTGAAGCTCTCTTTGGGTGCGTTCCCTGGGAGGGAACGCACCCAACTTCTGAGAGGGGATGGGGGGTGTTGGGGGTGATCCCTTCACACAATCTTCATATTAACAGGCGGATTTTTAAAGATTTAATAAAGTTGACCGGCTGCAGGCAACGTTTGGGCAGCACGAGTGACCCATTGGCAGGACAATTTTAAAAATTTCAGTGAAATCAAACCGCAGGCGGATGACAGGTGAGTGGGGTGCCGGCAAAAATAATGTCTGTAGTGTCAAGCTATGGGGAGAGGTTGTTCAGACAAAATCATGCAACTTCCATCCCTTTTCCAACCAGTGACTGTCGCAGAAGTTATCAGTGACACGCGGTAATCGAGCTGCATTACTCGCAGCGATCGCCACCAGCTGATGTTGGCTCTGTTAGTGGGCTGGCTCAGCCAAGAAGAGTTGAGTGCCATCGACCGGCTGCTGCACGCAGTCAGAAGAAGATGGCTGAAAGTGGTGGATTAACTCTGGGGGCTGCCATCAGCGCCTTGGAGGTAAAAAAAACAAAATTACAAGCACTTGCTCCGAGTCATGCGCTATGAAGTGCATTCTGCAGCAGTCTCCCTTAGCCTGGTGTGGTGCGGTTCAGTCTGGGCTGTCTTGCCGGTGGGGATAAACTAGGATTGGCGTAACTGTAGCCGGCGTCACCCCCCAGTCTAGAAAAGCCGGACAGTTTGTAGCGCAGGCATCTTGCCTGCCATATCCGCCTGTGATATGATTTTGAGGAGATTTGCGCCCAATGCAAGCAGCTGTCAGTTTCGCGAGCGTCTCCCTCACCACTTGCAATCTGGCTGGCTCGAGTCAGGTGATGCCGATTACAAAAACTTGGGATCGCCGGCACCAGGTGGGGGGAGTACAATCCCCCAGGATGGGGATTGCCATCACCCTCAAAATTGAGATCTAGTGATAGATTGTACAAAGCAGCATATTTAAGACATCAGTGTGCTTCTGCTCCCAACTTATGAGGTGATCCAGATGTCATCGCTATTGCTCATTTCACTGCTGACTGCTCTGGGGGCAGCCTACTTCTACTTCAACGTCTCGGAAGAGATACCCCGCATCATGGCTTTGACCATTGTTGCTATCTGCTTTATTCTCGATCTGGCTTTGGCACCTTGGCCAATCCAGCTGCTGATTCTGATGCTCGTTCTGATCGCTACCAGAAACGTTTCACTCCCGAATCAGCGCCGCCTGGGGTGAGCGCTCGCCACAGCTCTTAGCATATCTTCATAAAGTTTTCTCACAATCAGCGTGACACTGTTCACCTAATTGTGACAAACTGAGGGTGGGGATCGTGCTAAGACAAGCTTTAGGGGCGTTATGCGGGAAATTATTTTGCTTCTGAGTCTGGCGAGTGCAATCATTGCGGCCACCTATATAGGGGCCCTTCTGGGTCTGGCAGTGACCGGCTGCTTAATGTTCTTGAAATATGTCCCTGAGTGGACGTGGACAGTGGTGTTGCTGGCTCTGACGGTGGCCACTGTCAGAGGGCTGCGCTACTCAGCGGAATAATCATCGCTAGAAGCCGCACGGTAAAGTTCTGCACCGTAGGGTTTGGCGTGCCTGACGCCAGAGGAGCAGGTGAGCGCCGCCGGTTGCTGCAAGTCCATTGTTAGGAGCGCTGCACGCGCTCACTCAGTCATGCCGGTTCGACAGCTGAGCGTGATGCGGGGCGTCTTGAGGGTTGCCATCGCAGATGCCTGAAATCTCGCTTAATGTTAGCTAGGCTACTTAGCTCCCCGCCGGTTGGATGTTAGTCTGAAATTGCGAAGGCTGTTCGCTTTTGCTGTAGCGCCCAATAACTGCGGTGATAATTATGTTTCCAATATATGTAATAGCATTGGTAATGTCTCTGGGAGCGCTCTGGGTGTTTTTCAAAACATCACAGGACGTTTACACAGTTCTGGCGGCAGCAGTGGGGGTGATTTGTTTTATTTGGGGATTTGCTTTGGCACCAATGCATCTACAGCTGTTGCTCGTGGTGATTCTGCTCGCTCTAGAGCGCTTGTACTCAATTAAGGAGGGCAGGCAGGGCTGATCTGGAAAAGCTTGAGTTGGCGTCAGGTGACTGCTGCCGGTGGGATTGAGGAGCCTTTTGCTCTATGCCACCGGCCTGCTTTACTTGCGGAGGGGTGCCCGATGAGCGGGTAAGTACCTGATGCCGCTTCTCTCAGGGGCCGATTGGGAGCGGCCCTGAATGACAAATTATAAATTAACAAACGATGGAGAAGAATTTTATTTATTTTTTTTAAATTTTTCATGTTTAATTAAGGAGCGTAATTAAAGGCGACATTCAGGTAGATTTCGGGCGGCGATTCTGTATTTTATCTGGAGGAAAATCGCCGCGAAAAGAGAATAATTGCATTAGAGGTAACTCAAGTCCTATAACCGCAATACGGCGGGCGGAACCAACGGTCGGGGTGCAAGCGTCTAATCTAATATTATGAAGGTCGCGAGGCAGACTGCTGGCGACAGACACACACTTTACTAACCTAAAGGTACAAGCCTCTGGCGCAGAATTTTTAGAGTGTTCCGGAGTCTCTGAACATTAGGGTGAAACTGATTGGAATTATTCCGCTCTTATTTGATAGCACCGAATCAAGAGGCTGGCCATGAAAGACATCCCTCCTTATAGCTCCCGCAAAATTAGCTTAGAGCGAACCGCTAATCCGCCGAATCCATTTTTCCTGGCTGTGGCGCTGACTGCGATTTTATACTTCAATGCCGGTTCGACACTTCCGAATACCACCGGCCATTCCTCAGAGACTGTCCAAGTGAGTGCCTACTTTTCAGCATCCGTTGCCAGCGGGGTTTTGTCCGACGCCGCAGCGCGAGCGCAGCTGCCGTCGCCGGCACTGCACACCGTCAGTGCTGAACTGCGCACTTGGCCCGATGACTGTCTGGAACTGAAAGAAATCGGCGGAGACTGCATGCAGACGGGAGTTGCCGGTTGGGAAGTGGCGGTTGGTCAGTCGCGTGGCTGGGTGTATCCCACGAATGCCTCCGGATCTCCGATCGAGCTGCATGAGCGGGCAATTGCGCCCGATATTGGGGTACTTGCCAGTCGGTTGCCGTAATCGAAAGCGATATATATTACGGTTGGGGACAGGCGAGACGCCTGTCCTACGGGCGCGTGATATCAAGACAAGGACAGGCGGGACGCCTGTCCTACGCGGTTGTGACAGGTGCGATCGCACTCGTTGGTGGAGCGCAATCGCCCGGTGAAGCTTTCCCAAATCACCGGTTGAGTCCCTCCGTGAAAATGCGCTCTCGCCCCAGCTTGTCGTACTTTGAAAGTGGTGCCGCTCTGGCACGAACCTGCGGAACTTACCGGCATCCTGCAGCCGTCCTACTTTTAGTGATCGTGCGAACTCACCTGTCTGGGTGCCGGCATTACCATTTATGGAAAATTAACTGATTTACGGCTAATCACTTTTTTTTAGCTTTGGGCTGAGGAACAGTTCGCGAGCCAGAATTCAGACTGAAGAAGGTGAATAAGAAGAAGTCAGAATGTCTTCTGATTTCTGAACTCTGACTGTAAAGATAAGTGAAAGAGAGGAGTTATATGAAATTCTTTCATACGGAAAATACTGGGGCGGGTGTTTGTGAAGCAATGGCGGAACCGCAACGGTTTCCGGGAGTTAGCTTTGCTAAAACCGGCTCCCGGCGTCACCGGCTTGTTTGCGCTGTGGCGCTAACCGGCATTCTGTCTGCGGGTGCCGGTGTGGCCGGTGCGGCGGCTGCCATACTGCCACAAACGGCTCACCCAACTGTCAGCCAGAACTCGTTGCAACGAGCGAGTCGCTTACCCCGCGCGATCGCTCTGGCGGTTAGCCAGGATGTGTCGCGCCGGCAGGGAATTCCGCTCGATAACTTGCGGATTGCGGAGGCGGAGCGGCAGACTTGGCGCGATCGCTGCTTGGGTGCGCCCCGACCGGAGGAGCTCTGCGCTCAAGCGCTCACCGAAGGTTGGCGGGTTGTGGTGTCTGACGGCTCCCAAGAGTGGACTTATCACACGGATGCGACTGGCAGGAATGTGCGCTCAGTCAGTGCCGCTGACTCTGGGGGTTCGCTGTCCAAGTGTGTGTCTGACGCGGTGAAGGTGGACTTGTCGGGGCGGTTGCAGGTGCCGGCGGATGCGGTGCGGATTGTGAGGGCGGAACGGCGGCAGTGGCCAAATGGCTGTCTGGGCATCTCTAGCCCCGGAGTGTTCTGCACTCAGGCGATTGTACCCGGTTGGCAGGTGACGGCGGCGATCGCACAAGGGGGAAACGCACAGCAACGCTGGGTTTATCATACTAACGAAACTGGTTCTGTGGTGAAGCTGAATCAGTCAGGCGGTTTGCCTGATAATGCCGGGGTGATTAAACCGATTCGGATTGCTGCCGGTGAATTGCCGCCTCCTTTGGACAGAGAGACGATTTTTCGGGCGAATGCGAGTGGTGGGTTTGCCGGTTTGACTTATCAGACTATTCTGATGAACGACGGGCGGGTGATTCGGATTGATATGAATGCCTATGGCAGACCGACGAATGGAACCGAGATTCGCCGGCTTTCTCAGCAAGAGGTGCGAGAGTTTCAGCGGATGTTACAGCGGGTGGATTGGCAGCAGTTTGATGGTTTGTATTACCCACCGGCTCGCGGTTCGGCTGATTATATCACGGTGACGCTCACCAGTCGAGCCGGTACGACTCGCTATGCCGATATTATTCAAGACCGGCTGCCTGAAGGGTTACAGGAGGTTGTGGAAGCTTGGAATAGAATTGCTAGCCGGTGATCGGGGTGATGGGGAGATTTTGATTTGGCAATTATAGTGCCGATCGTTGATTCCCAGGCGATTGAGATCGGGGATATTTATACCGGGGGAATTTAGAGCCTGGCGATTGAAATCGCGGCTATACAAACAAAGCCCGCCTGCGCGGGCTTTTTTATAGCCATAGACAGTCAGTTTAGGACATAGGGACAGGCGAGACGCCTGTCCTACGAGATATAGGCGTAGGGCAGGCGAGACGCCTGCCCTCAAGGTCTATTCTTGGGTAAGATGGGGTGCGAGGGTCACTCGTTTGTTTCAAAAGTGAGGCTTCTCTGAGATTGGTGAAAGCAAATTTTGAACCGGTCAAAGAAACCGATTTTTCCCAGAACGTTAAACTTCACCCCCAACTGGTCAGAGAACCCAACCGGACAGGTGAATCTCTCTGAACCCAGTTGCACTTCCAGTTCGTGCAAATAAACCACCATTAAATTGCCGGTGCCCACTTCTAGGCTAATCCGCTGACCTGTCCGGTAGTTAAACCCAGCGTCATCAGCAATCCTGCCTTGGATGACAGTGTAAGTCGCCCCTGAATCGACATAAACATCAATTCGCTTCCAGCCCGGTTCTAGCTTTACCCCAATTGGAATCACCGGCTGCCAAAGTCCCTGTAGCCGTTTATAGGGGAATCGGTTAAGTGTCATAACAGTAGCTGCACTATAAGAGGAATCCATGCACATTAGGATTTGGGCTAGGCACTTCCAGGAGCAGCGGGCCCACCAAATGTCCCTCTTGCCGGCTGGAAGAACAGTACAGCTCTACTTCCTCATCTCCTACGGCGACTATTTCGCCTTTATCAATGGCTACGATTTGACCTGGATACTTCTCGGTCAGCTCTTGATAATGCTCTGCTAGCCAGTCATCATCCTGCTGCAAGATTTTGGCCAATTCCTCAACGGATACGTCTTTATGCACGGTTTTGTCTCCCGATTTACGTTCGTTAAACTGCTTTTATACCTGTCTTCTAATATAGCACGTTTGCTGAGAGATTGCACCAGAGGGAAACCCCAATTTTTGATTTTCAGGACAGGCGAGACGCCGGTCCTACGGTGTGTTGGATTTTCAGGACAGGCGAGACGCCTGTCCTACGTCGGTGAAGTGATTAAACGCGCTGAGACAGAAGCCTGCGGGGCTGTCATTGTTAAGGAAAATAAAAGCTTCATCTTAATTAGCCAAGAAGCGTTAGAGGATTGGGGTGAGACTGCCGAGTTGCTGCAAGCCCAAAGCCCAGCTCACCGGCTGCAGCCAAGCGAGCGCCGGTAAAGCCGGCCTTGAAATTTTTTTTACTCTCAGGGGCGCTTGTCGTGTAAGATGTTGTATGATAAACTAATCCAAGTTGCTACTTAAATCGGCGGAGCAGACAAAGCCGCGTTCCCAGTCTGAGGCTGGGAACGATGCTATTAAAAAGGTGGCTCCCATTTTTGTGGGAGCGGATACAGAAATTGTGGGGATTACCGTGCACACCTTTTATTTTTGAGCTGGAGATAACTATGAAGATTAGTTACGACCCAGAGATTGACGCACTTTACATTCGCCTGGGAGAAGGAAAGCACGAGTGCCGCACCCTGCGCCTGACTGATGAAATCGCCCTCAACATCGGGGAGGGCGAAATATTGGTAGGTATTGAAATCCTCGATGCTAAGCAAGTATTGGGTGCCGGTGAGTTACCGCAGGTTGTTTTGGAAAATGTACCGTTTACGGTTGTTTGAGCCGGTTGGGGTTGAGCGTCGCGTTTTGGCAAATATATCTTGGCGATTGGAAACTCACTGCGACAGACTTTCGCCCGCCTGCGCGGGCTTTTTTATAGCAGGCTCGAATTGTGATAAGATGGAGCTGACGTTGGCGGTAGGGTGTGTTCCGCAGAGCGGAACGCACCCTGCTGGGCACAGGCGAGACGCCTGTGCTACGCCGGCCTTTACAAGAACGATACCAGCAGAAGTTATATCATTTGGTTGGAATAATCAGCATCCAGATCCCCTGAGGAGTGCCCGGGTAATGATCAGCCGTGTGCGGGGAGGGGGCTAGGGGCGCAGGGTGTTCCTCTGGGGTTGGGGGCAGGGGTTTTCGATGAATGCAAAAAGTTTCAATCATCCTTCTAGTGTGCAACGCCCTATTTTTAAGCGCCCCCACCGTAAATTTCATCAACCGCCCACCAGGTTCTATGCAAAGATTTTTACCAAAAATTTACATTAGTTCATAAAATCCTGAAACCCAATAGCCAAGAAGCTCTTAGCCCGGTCAGTGCGCCCAAACTAGAGTGTGAGGTGACGCTGATCACACTGGCCGGTTCGCTCGCCTGAGAAGATATGAGTAATAACTCATCAACCAAGACGAATTACCTGTTAAGTGACCCAAAACTGTAGACGGGGTGGCCCAGCTAAAAATATCTCAATGAGTGAGATAGCCTCCCCACACCAAATACAGTGGATTGGAGATTTTAGCTCATGAATAAATCCAGTATCGCTAAGCAAGCGCACCTTTTCTCCGCGCTCGCCGCCGGACTCGCCCTCGCCGCAGTGGCCACCCCCGCAAGCGCCCAAACTGTCGTCAGCGGCTACAACACTGGCGGAGACGACATGAATGGAATGCAGGTTCTCGTGAATTTCCTCGACGGCACCTCCCAAAGCGCCATTTGGGGAACCACCAGCCCAAATGCCGGCGGCGCTTTCGGCACCAACTGGGGTCTGTCCCTCTCTGGTTCGACCACCTTCGGCTATCCTTGGACATTCAGCGCCAGCAATAAATTAGTCCGCTCCCTGAGCATAAACGCCATTCCCGGCAACACCATGTGGGACAAGGACTGGCCCACCTATCCAGGCACCCCCGGCTCCGCCAACGGTTGGACCTTTCAAGTAGCCTCCGGAAAAGCCCCCGATGCCTATTCCTACTCCGTACCCATCGACATCTCCGTAGGCGACCTGTGGGGCACCCTGTCCATGCAGTGGCTCAACGGCTTTTCCGGCACGATGAAGTTTTACGCCGATACCGATAACGGCACCATCAGCAACCCGGTAACCCCCGCCCAACCCGTGCCCGAACCGGGAACGATCGCCGCCCTGGTGACGGTTGGCGCTTTAAGTGCTGCTGCCAAGCGTCGCCGGACCCTCCTCGGCTAGACCAACTCCCAGCTTAATTATCCCCATACGCAGTTTCGGAACAGCCCTGCCTAGGCATCGAAGCTGGGCTGTTCTTATTGCCCTTTCAAATCCTCCCCAACGACGACGCAGGAGAAACCCTGCTGAGGGACGAATACAGCATCAGTTACCGAGCGCGTCGGGCGCGATATTCTGCGCTCGACAGTTCAGCCAAACCGCCCCGCCTCTGTCCCTCTCATTATGGCAGATCCCGATTTTGATTTAGCTGTTCGCAGTCAGGACTTTAGTCCTCCAAGCGCTAAAGCGCTTACTACAAACGAAAGCACCAACGTTCGCAGTCAGGACTTTAGTCCTCCAAGCGCTAAAGCGCTTACTACAAACCCGGATCAAATTCTCAGCACCCTAGACGGCAAACCCTTTGAACGCGCCCCCGGTACGCGCTATCTGGGAGAAAGCGTTGCCAAAAAGCTGAACCAACAGCCCTATCTCGATAAAAACGCCCTAGAAACCCACCTGACAACCAGCCAGTGTCCGCACATTTTGCTGCTCGCCACTCACGGCGTTTTCTTGCCTGACTCGCCGCAGGAACCTCCCACCTTTGAATTCAACTCCTTTAACAAT
>CAZJNL010000146.1:0-8672 GCA_964546515.1 uncultured Oscillatoria sp. | reverse complement strand
AGCCGCTGGCTGCCAAGCTCAATCCCTGCTAGAAATGGCGATAAAGCTTCTCGACAGTCAGGTTCCCCCGCACCTGGACTCGAATCTTCAGCTGTGCGTTGGTGCTCTACCTGCTGGAGCGAAGATTACTTGGATTGGTGCGATGCTGTCTCGCAACTCGGAGACTGTGAGGCTGATTGCAAGCGGTATTTCTCCCGTTGAATTGCCTGCCTATTTAGCACAGGTTGGCTGGGCGGGTTCAGTTAAGGAACTAGAAGGTATTATAGACAATCTATCTGGTTGGGTGGATAATATCGACCTGAGCTTCGATGTTGGGGATAGCATTCCTGCAAGGATTGGATTAGAATGTTATGTCGCAAACGCGCATCAAAAAGAACCTCGCTGGCAGTTATTTTTGTCACATCTCGTCACAAGTGGGCTGTGCGCTCCTGCTAAGCGCAACGCCCTTCTGGCTTGGCAAGGATATGACCTGCAAGGCTTAAGTATTTTTTGCCGGCTCACAGTTTACATCAAAATTGTCTGCCAGCAAGGCATTCCCTTGGAGGCAAAAGCATATTTAGGTTTCTGGCATGAGTAGGTTTTCTTGATTTGAGAGTTGAGAGTTGAGAGGGGGAGAAAGCGGAATAAATCCAAATCTTCTAGAAGTGATATTGATTGACGTGAAATAATTTCAGACAGTACCGGTGTATCTAACCTATGCTCGACAATCTTACCCTTTCTGACTTGGCTTGCCGCGCGAGTAACCTGTCCGAACGGCTGGCAATTACTAAAAAATTGTCCGCTCTCAACGCTTGGCAGGCTTGCACTGAAAAACTCAGTCCGCTCGATACTTGGACGCTGAACAAATTGGCTAGCAAGTTAGCGGCGACGCAAATCAAGCAGCAGCTTTACGGACAATTGGCAAGTCACATACCTGCAAAGCGCAACCTGCAGCAAGTGCTAGCCGATTTCAAATTGTACGAACGCAATCTGAGGAATTTGTCTGAGCGGGATCTGGCAGAGTTTATGAAGCCTCATGCGGCGTGGTTGGGGGTGTACCAAAAGGCGCTGGCAACCCTGGATTTACCGCAGGCTGATTTTGCTGATAGCTGCTGGTATCACCCCGATATTTACTATCGGCGCTTTGCCAAAGTGTGCGAGCCATTCCTGCGTTTGCTGCAACAAACACTGCAACCAGTCTGCGACGCCATCAATCAAGCCACACCTGATTGCAGCATCGACCGGCAAGTGATAGCTAACCTTCAAATTGACCTTATCAACCGCTTTGAAAGGGCGCTCGCCCATGCAATCGAGGCTGATATAAAACTTTACTGCCACCTAAAAAATATCGCCCAGTCATCCGACCCTCAGGCGTATATAGCTTACCTGGAAGAAACCTTCAAGGACGAGGGGAGCTATCACCGATTTTATCGCAAGTTTCCCGTGCTGGGGCGCTGGCTAGCTCAAGTCACCAATTTTTCCATAGAGATTGGCGGAGAACTGCTCTTTCGCTTGACAAAAGATCGGGCTGAAATTAGCGCCACTTTCTTTGGCGGACAGCAAATAAAGCAAATCAAATCTTTCAACTTAGGACAATCTGACCCCCATGCGGGCGGTCGCAGCGTGGTGATTGTCGATTTAGAACTCCAGCAGCAGCTCGGCACTGTCGTTTACAAACCACGCTGTATAAAATCGGAAGCGGCGATGCAAGGGTTGCTCGAAACTTTGACCGGCTCTGGAGTTGTGGAGTTTGCTACTTATCAGGTACTCTGTAAAGATGGCTATGGCTATGCAGAGTTCCTGCCGGTGCAAAACCGCACGTCAAGCCGGCAAGTTGTAGAAAAATTTTACAAGCAGTTAGGGGGATATTTAGCAATATTCCACATCCTAGGTGGCAGCGACCTTCATTTTGAAAACATTCTCGTCTCCAACTGCAACGCCTTCATCTGCGACTGCGAAACTGTCTTGGAAGTGGTGCCGCGCCGCACGGACAATTTGCCAGACACGCTGTTTGATTCAGTGTTCAGGACTGGCATGCTTGACTGGCCACTTGCCAAGACGGCTGATGGCAGCAACCGGATAAGTTTAAGCGCCTATAGCGGTGGCGAATCTTACGAGACGCCATTTGCGGTGCCGCAAATTAATAACCGCATGTCATTAGAGCTGGAAGTTGAGCGCCAAGTTGGTGTCCGGGTGGAAGTGGAGGCGACGAATCGCATCTATTATAATGGTGAGTTAGTGCGCCCGCACGACTATCAGCAATTTATTGTGGAGGGGTTTAACAAAGTTTATGAGTGGGCGGAACAAAACGCCGCGCAAGCCATAAAGTTTGTGGGGGAGTTATTCGCACCTTCCTCAGTGCGCTTTGTCAACCGGGCTACGCAAGTTTACGCTCACTTGCTGGAGGCAGCGCGACATCCTAAATGCTTGGCGGAACCGCTGGAAGTTGATTTAGTTTTCCACACTTTAATAGAGCGCCCGCGCTTGTGGGACGATACGGGCAAGCTAGCGGAACTTGAATTAACTGCTTTGTGGCAATTAGACATTCCCATTTTTACGGCAAAAGCGGGGGAAAATTCTCTGATTTATAACGGCCAGCATCCGCTGCCCGACACTCTGGCGATTTCGCCGCTGAATAATGCAGTACAGCGCATTAAGCAGTTATCCCAGGACAGCCGGTGCCGGCAGGAACAGTACATTAATTCCAGCTTCTCTGCCGGCGAAATTAACAGCCCACACTTTATCGGTTCAGCTGTTAACTACGCCCGTCAAATTGGCATGCAATTGTGTTCGCTGCTCCAAGCTCCTTCTCAACCGGCACCTTGGCAAACTG
The DNA here is from genome assembly GCA_964546515.1 of uncultured Oscillatoria sp. GTDB lineage: Bacteria > Cyanobacteriota > Cyanobacteriia > Cyanobacteriales > Oscillatoriaceae > Oscillatoria. The sequence goes on along the minus strand of CAZJNL010000146.1, from coordinate 5,860 downwards.
TAGAATTCACGCCCACTGGCAAACGTCTGGCTGATATTAATAGCTCGCTTTACAGCGGTTCAGCGGGAATTTGCCTGTTTTTAGCTTATCTGGATGCCATCCATCCGCAGGCAGAATTTCGCCAAGCTGCAGAGCGGGCGCTCGCCCACGCTATCGAACAGCGCGATCGCACAATGATCGGAGCATTCCAGGGTACAGCAGGCTCGATCTATTTGCTGACGCACCTGGCTGAGCTGTGGGAAAAACCGGCACTGCTAGAATTGGCTTGCGAATTGTGCGGTGAAATTCTGCCCCGCATCAGTCAAGATAGTTACTTCGACATCATACATGGCGTTGCGGGTGTAATTCCTGTTATGATTGGTTTAGCGCAGGCTACATCTGGTAAGGGGCTGACTTGTGCCGAACTGTGCGCCCAACATTTATTAGAGAGTGCAATTCGTGAGAATGACACGCTATCATGGCCTTATAATCCTGAGTTAGCGAGGGGCAATTTGACTGGCTTTTCCCACGGGGCGAGCGGCATCGGTTGGGCGCTAATTCGGCTTGGCTGCTACAGCAACAACCCTGAATATATCACAGCTGGGCGTCAGGCTTTTGCCTATGAGGCGGCGCAATTTGACGCTGAGGAGCGGAATTGGTATGACTTGCGCACATCAGTGATGGTGAAACAAGACCCAGGGCCAAAGTTTGCCTATTTTTGGTGCAGCGGCGCGGCGGGGATTGGCTTGAGCCGCATTGACAGTTGGGCGACTTTGGGCAAAACTGACGGGGATATGTTGCGCGAAGCTGAAACGGCGCTAGATACAACGCTGCGCAATTTTCACAAGCTGTCTGATGATTCGCTGTGCCACGGCAAGTCGGGCAATTCGGAGCTATTGCTGCGGTTTGCCAAGCTGAAAGACGAGCCTTATTTGCAGATGGAAGCCAATGTGCAGGCGGCGGCGCAATGGCGAAACTTTGAGCGGGCACGCCGCTGGACTTGCGGTGCCGGTGGTAGCGATCTGTTGCCCGACTTGATGACTGGTTTGGCGGGTATCGGAATGCACTTCCTGCGCTTAGCCTATCCGGATCGCGTCCCTTCGCCGTTGCTGCTCGATTCGCCGAATTGGTAAGGGGAAATGGGTAATTGTTCTGGCTCTTACTTATATAGCACTAGCCACATTGATTAGGACATTACACGTTGAGGTTCGGAGGGAACGCCTGCCCTACGGGTTGTCTGTCCTATACCTCGTAGGACAGGCATCTTGCCTGTCCCAATGTCCTTGAGGGCAGGCGAAACTGACTGTTCATTGCTATAATACCAAGTTGAGATAGATAGTATTTTCCCAACTCGACGAAACACCCTTGATATCCGGGGTTTAAATCCCAAATACAAAATCTAAAATCCCAAATTTATATCCGTTGTAAAGATGAAGAAAAGTAACCGGCATTTGTGGGAGCATTTTTTTACAATTGCCCAACCTTACTGGTATCCAGTCGGGGGAGGGAGGAGAACTTTCCTGGGGTTGTTGCTGCTGCTGCTGGTATTCGTATTTGCGGCTTTCTTTTTGGCAGTAGGCGCATTCAGCTTGATGGGCCAGCATTATTTTCCACAACTCTCCAGCACTCTTGCGCCAGGGTTGGCTGAATCTGTTACCAAGATTGTGAACTCTCCAGCTATCTACCTGCTGAGGCTCGCTCTCATCGCTCCCCTCTGTGGCTTTTTCTACTGCTGGAAGCATTTGAGATATCACTGGCGAGCGTGGTCAATGCTCGCTGTGCTGCTATTATTGCTGCTATCAGCCAGTGCGATGAATGTGGCCAGCAGCTATGTAGGCCGGGACTTGGTAACCGCAATCGCCCAAAAAGAGGGTTCGAGATACTCACACCTGTTATTGCTCTACGGCAGCGTGCTGGCCTTCACCACACCGCTTGTGGTGTTCTCTCACTACGCCCGGAAAAAACTCGCTCTTAACTGGCTGCGCTGGCTCACCCATTATTTTCTGGATAAATATTTTCACAATCGCGCTTATTATCAAATAAACTCTCAACCCGATATTGACAACCCCGACCAGCGCATCTCCCAAGATATCGGGGCATTCACCAACACCAGCATCAATGTTACCCTGACTATTTTAACCCAAATTATTGACATATTTGCCTACAGCTGGATTCTCTGGTCTATCTCTAAACCGCTGGTGGCTGCTATGATTGCTTACTCGGTTTTTGGCAACTGGGTAACTATCGGGTTAAGCCAGCGACTGGTTCACCTGAATTTCAACCAATTCCGGTGCGAAGGGGATTTCCGCTACGGCTTGGTTCACATTCGCAACAATGCTGAGTCAATTGCTTTTTATGGGGGGGAGGAGCCGGAATCTAGCCTGGTGAAGCAGCGATTTAATGAAGCTATCCTGAACTCGAATCAGATGATTGCATGGCAGCGCAATCTGGATTTTTTTTCGACGGGATATAACTATTTTCTCCTGATATTGCCCTATTTGGTGGTGGCACCGCTGTATCTTGACGGCCAAGTTGAGTTGGGGGTGATTACCCAGGCGAGCATTGCCTGCAATCAGGTTTTGGGCGCACTGTCGCTGATTGTGAGCCAGTTTGAATCCTTGAGTGCGTTTGCCGCTGCGATCCACCGCTTGGGCACTTTCTCGGAGGCTCTGGAAGCGCCAAAGGCAAAAGTGCCATCTCCCCACATGATTGAGTCAGTGTCAGAAAACCGGCTCGCCCTGGAAAATATGACGTTGCAAACGCCCAACGGCGAGCGGGTTTTGGTTAAAGATTTGTCAGTTTCAGTTGAAGCTGGTAAAAGCCTGCTGATAGTGGGTGCGAGCGGTTGCGGCAAGAGTTCCCTGCTGCGAGCGCTCGCCGGCTTGTGGGACGCGGGCACCGGCACTGTGGTGCGGCCAAAACTGGAGGAAATGCTGTTTTTGCCCCAGCGCCCCTACATGATTTTGGGTTCTTTGCGCCACCAGCTGCTATACCCCAACACGAGCCGCAATATTAAGGATGAGGAACTGCACCGGCTGTTGCGACAAGTCAATCTGGAAGACTTGCCGGCACGAGTCGGCGGCTTTGATGCGGAAATAATGTGGGACGATGTTTTGTCACTGGGTGAGCAGCAGCGCCTCGCCTTCGCCCGAGTGCTGTTGGCGCAACCCCGCTACGCCATCTTGGATGAAGCCACGAGCGCCTTGGACATGAAAAACGAGCTGGATCTCTACCGGCTGCTGCAACAGACGGAAACTGCGTTCATCAGTGTGGGCCACCGGTCGAGTTTGTTGAAGTACCACCAGCAGGTGCTGGAACTCGTGGGGGATTCCAGCTGGCGGCTCGTACCGGCTCACCAGTACAGCGCCAGTGCCGGTTAGCCGGTGGGCGCACAGCCGGCGCGAGGCTTTGGCCCTAGGGCCACCCGGCTGCAGGTTGTCCCAACCCCCCCCTGTCAGGGGAGCTCTTTATATATATAGCTGAGCGCTACGGCACGCTGCTGGGGCAGCTTTTGGGCTAAAGCCCAACTACGAACTTTTGGGCTAAAGCCCAACTACGAGCTTTTGGGCTAATGTCCTTTGCTTGGGGCTGGGCAGTTCTATTAAGCCCGGTGCGGGAATGAGTGGGGGATACAGCAGCTATTTGGAATTTATGCTGCCGGGGATGGTGGCGCTGTCCTCGATGACGATTTGCTTCGGCGGGACGACGTTTTCTCTTTGTGGGCAGCGGCTTTTCACTAAGACGTTGCAGGAGATGCTGCTGCTGCCGGTGCACCCGCTGGCCCTGGCCATCAAGACGGTCGTTTACCTGCTGCCGCTGACTTATACGAGTATGGGGTTGCGCTCAGCGGCTTATTTGCCCCTGTCCCAGTTTCCCTGGTATGCGGTGCCGGTGCTGGAAAGCCGTGGCGGTGGCCCTTGAGCTGCCGGTGCTCTCAAGGTGCTCGCCTGCAGGACTGAGCGGCGACCGGCGGCGAGCCCGATAAGCCATATAAATAGAGTGAAGGTTAGCCGGTGCCTGTTTGTGAGCGCCTGTTTCTTAACATATATTTGCGCAAATGTCAAGAGGTGGGCGTTCCTAGCCGGTAGGGGCAACCCTTGTGGTCGCCCGGAACGAGGGGGACATGCGAGCGTGCCCAATGCCAGCGTGCCCAATGCCAGCGTGCCCAATGCCAGCGTGCCCGGTGCCCAACCCCGGAACGAGGGTATAGAGGCTCCGCTGTCAAGAGGCATAGGGAATAAATTAGTTAGAAAACGCGGCGTCTGATTGTACCAAGGCGAGATTAAATTTTTTGTTAAGGAACGTTTCCTGTGCGTGATATATTTCTAGAGGAAGCTCTGCGCACGGGTGTGCACCGGACAGCTGGCGGCTGAGACGGTGGACTTACTCGTGACGGAAAGCGCTTCTTAGCGCGAACCTCTTTCCTGCAGACGGCAACAGCCGGCTGAACTATCAAGGAAACGAGGCAAAGATTATACTCCCAACCGGGCGCACGGAGGGAGGAAGGGCCTGGTGTTGTGCCCGGTGCAAGTCGGTGCGACGCCGATTTTTCCGAAGGATTTTGTCTGGTTTTAGCAAATCAGACGAATTTCCGCAACATACCAGCTTGTGCAGTGCACGAGTGCCGCAAATCCCCTAGACTTGTTTCTGGGCTGTTACCTTGCCAGACTCTACTCTCGAACCCACACCGGCTTCAGGAGACACTCCTGAGTCCAGGTCTGTATACTCAGAACCGGATGCCTCAATGCAAGAGTTCTACCGCCTCCGAGAGGAGCTGCTGGTGGTGACTCTGGCGCTGACGGGGATTGTATTCATTTCTGTTTGGATTGTCTACTCCCTCAATATTGCTCTGAATTATTTGATCGGAGCGTGCACAGGTGTGGTTTACTTGAGAATGTTGGCGAAGGACGTTGAGCGCCTTGGCAGACAAAAGGAGCGTCTGAGCAAGACGCGGTTTGCGATCTTCATTGGGTTGATTATAGTGGCAACCCAGTGGGATAAGCTGCAGATATTGCCCATTTTTCTGGGATTTCTGACATATAAAGCCGCGCTCATCGTGTACATGTTGCGAACAGTCATCGCACCTGACCCTAAATAAGTCAGGCAACCTGTCAATCCTCCAACTCCTCTTCGGGCAGGTGTTGCCTCCTGAATCGACATGCTGGACGTTTTAACCACCTTTAACTCTCTCCCCCTCGCCAAATTGGAAGTGGGCCAGCATTTTTACTGGCAAATCGGCAATCTCAAACTGCACGGACAGGTGTTTCTCACCTCCTGGTTTGTGATTGGCGTGCTGGTGATAGCTTCTCTTGCAGCCACTCGGAACGTACAGCGGATTCCCAGTGGGATGCAAAATTTTATGGAGTACGCCCTGGAATTTATCCGGGAGCTGGCCAAAAACCAGATTGGCGAGAAAGAGTACCGTCCCTGGGTGCCGTTTGTTGGCACATTGTTTCTGTTCATCTTCGTGTCCAATTGGTCGGGTGCCTTGGTTCCCTGGAAGCTGGTGCACCTGCCTGAAGGTGAGCTAGCTGCGCCCACCAACGACATCAACACCACTGTGGCGCTGGCCTTGCTGACTTCGCTGGCCTACTTCTACGCCGGCTTCAGCAAGCGCGGCTTGGAATACTTTGCCAAGTATGTGCAGCCGACGCCCATTCTTTTGCCGATCAACATTCTGGAAGATTTTACCAAGCCCCTCTCCCTGAGTTTCCGTCTATTTGGCAACATTTTGGCGGATGAGCTGGTGGTGGCGGTGCTGGTGCTGCTGGTTCCCCTGTTCGTACCCTTGCCGGTGATGGTGTTGGGCTTGTTTACCAGTGCCATTCAGGCGCTGATTTTTGCCACCCTGGCTGCAGCCTACATTCACGAGGCAATGGAG